>JABJCF010000322.1 GCA_018665625.1 Nitrospina sp.
CTCCGTACCAAAACAAGCCTCCAAGCTTTTAACCCTTAGGTGAAGAATCCATTTCTACACCTTTGAAAATTTTTGTTGCCTCCTGATAATTAAAATTAAAATTTACAACTTGATTCAGGATATAAACATGCTCAATGAGGCCTATCGGAGAAACTCGAGAGATCTTTAGCAATTAATTTTATTTTGGGGTAAGAAATGCGAAGGGGCAGGGGGTTATAAAAAGGAAAACGGGAGGTTAGCCTTTCAGCTACCATAAAAACAAAGCCTTATGGATATAGGCTCTGGGAGAGTGAAAGTGCGAAAACCTTAAAAATTATTGAAGAAGATTCAATAAGTTTTGTCCAGAAAAGTTAGTTTGCCCTACCATGGATACCGCAGCATTAGATAAAATCTGGTTGCGAGTCAATAGAGCCAATTCTTCTGCAATGTCTGCATCTCGAATCGTAGAATCTGCCTGAGAAAGATTTTCGACAATTGTTCCCAGATTTCCCAAAGTTCTATGAAACCGATTTTGTAAGGCTCCTGCATTTCCTCGAGCGGTTGAGATGGTATTAAAACTGTTTTTGATTTGTTCGGCTGCAATCAGCGCATCTTCTGCAGTCGAGATTGAAAGGCCCGCCAGTTGAAGTCCTGTAGAATTGCTCGCGCTCAGGTTCAGTTCCTCATTCAAATTGATTCGGTTTTCTGACGAGCTATCCAGACCTACCTGAATGGAAAGCTGCAAGGAACTTTGTACCGAGGAAGAAAGAGCGCCATTAATAAGCGTTTTACCATTGAATTCCGTTGTGGCTGCAATTCGGTCTATTTCTTCCCGCAATGCAGAAAATTCAAGTTGTAATGTTTGTCGTTCGAATTCCCCAACGGTTCCAGAGGAAGCCTGAGTAGCCAACTCTCTGAGACGGATCAATATATTTGACTGAACATTCAGAGCGCCTTCTATAACATTAATCAAAGAAACACCATCGTTGGCGTTTCTTTCACCCTGCCTCAATGTTCGTATGTCTGAGCGAAGCGACTCTGAAATGGCCAGGCCCGCAACATCGTCAGCCCCTTTATTGACCCGGGTCCCGAATGCGACCCTTTCAATAGATCGTCCTACTCTTTCATTATTGATTCCCAGGAACCTTTGAGCAGTCTGGGACAATGAATTATTGGCAATGCTGTTATTTGCCATGATATTCCTCTAGCTTTTGTGACTATGAATATTGATGATCCGCAAGAAATCATCTGCCATAGCCATAGAATCAGGTGCAGATTTTGCTGCCTGATGGTTTGCCACGGAGATATCAAGATGTTTTTGGTTTTTCTGAAGAAGAGTTTTTATAGCCTTAGAGCGTTGTTTTAATCGTGTTGTTATTCCTAAGGCATTCTCAAGGACCATCATAGTTTTGAGGCCCGCTTCAGGATTGCTAAAAAACGTTGTCCCCAAACCCAATGTCTTTGATGAGATCTTGGGTATATTCAAACCGGTATTCAGATTGATCCGATTTTCAGGGGACCCAGTTACGCCCGCCATCAGATACAAATGTTGATCCGAGTCTCTTGAGGCCGATAACGACCCGTTGAGAATCTTTTTCCCTTTGAATTGGATGGATGCACATAGTTGATCTAATTCCTTTGTCTTCAAATTTGCCTCTTCATCCAGTGTAGAACGTAGAGAGGGTACAAGATTTGAAGCAAGGCTGGGTGTTGCCAGTTTCCTGATTTTAGCTAATAGGGCTTCTATGTTTTCATAGGCCGCATCGGCTTCATCAAGCAACTCCATTCCCAGTTTAATGTTATGAATGGCTTGATCCAGACTTTTTAGATCTGTTCCCCGAGTGCTGGATCGGAAAATTTCATGATCCAGATCCTCAGAGATGGGGTCTATAAAATCTGCTTTAGCTGGTACTTTGGCTATAGTCTTCTGTTCCATGACGGACTCCTCGCAATAAGCTGGTTAGATCGTGAATAAATCGATTAAGCCAGCAACTGCAAGATAGACTGGGGAATCAGATTGGCCTGTCCAACCATTGCCGTTGAAGATTGTACGAGAATCTGATTTCTTGTCAGCGTCGCAATTTCTTCAGCGATATCTGCGTCTCGAATAGAAGATTCAGCAGCCTGCAGGTTTTCAATGGTAACAGAGAGGTTGGCAACAGATCGAGTCAGCCTGTTCTGCACCGCACCTACTTTACCTCGGCCCTGTGTAACAGTAGAAATAGCAGTATTAATCGTGTCCAAAGCTGTTAATGCGCCATCAGCACTGGTTACGGAAAGCGTATCAATTGCGAGACTGGAAGCTGTTACCGCAGCAAGAGCCACCTCAGTGTTCAAATTGACTCGACTATTTACGCCGCTGTCAATTCCCACCTGAATGAGAACCTGATTAGTAGAACTTACACCGGATGATAATGAGCCATCAACCAGTCCTTGACCATTAAACTGTGTGGTTGCTGCGATACGGTCGACCTCACTTCTGAGTGCGTTGAACTCCAATTGAATTGTTTGGCGTTCGGTCGAACCAACGGTACCGGTTGCTGCCTGAGAAGCCAGCTCACGAAGTCGAATAAGGATACTCGATTGTTCGTTGAGCGCACCTTCTGTAACGTTGATGAGTGAGATTCCGTCGTTTGCGTTTCGTACTGCTTGACGAAGTGCCCGGATATCAGAGCGCAAAGCTTCTGAAATAGCTAGACCTGCTGCATCATCCGCACCTCTGTTGATACGGATACCGGATGAGACTCTTTCAACCGACTGTGCTAGACGGTCGTTGTTGGTGCCCAAGATCCTTTGAGCATTAAGCGAGGGTATATTGTTGAAAATTCTTACTGGCATATCCCTAATCCTCCACCATGAGTTAGATTATTACTGCTATTAATTTTTTATTTAACTAGTACTACTGCCCCTGAAGGATATTTTTAAGGTGGCTTCCTTTCAGCTTTCCACCGTTTTCTTTAAACAAATTCTTTGTCGATTGGGTAAGTAACTTTGAATCTCCGATTCTGGGTACTTCCCCACTCAATTACGGTTATCGGACGAAAAAGTTAGAACTTTAATAAAAGATCAAAAATTATTGATTTTTTGTGCGCCAGTCTTTTTGCTCTATATTTGAATTCAGAGAGGCTATTTCAGGGTGGGATTTGAGAAACTTAATAACAGCTTCCAAATCAATGGAAGAAGAGGAGGAGGATAAGTTGAAGTGAGAGAATATCTTTTCCATTAAGGCAAAATCTTCAGGAGTGTCTACCGTCAAACGAAAATCGCATTTTTTTAAATAAGAAGGTACCTCGACTCGGGTAATTGTAAATTTGTCAGAATGATCATGAAACCAGGTGGTAACATGTTCCCGATATTTCGTGTCGCAAGCATGAATTCCAATATTTTTTAGAGTTTCCAGGCGAACCACTTCGCATCCGACTCCTAAAGGTATCGAATCAGCAGGCAAGGTATAGTCCGCATTCGATTCAATATGGGCTGTTATCAGAGATCGTAAAAGAGGAATATCTATAAGCGGGTTATCACCACAAACCCGGATGATATGTTGTGCACCGATGGATTCCCCGGCCTGAATGAACCGTTCCAGAACATCTTCTTCAGAACCTTGAAACACGGCCACTTTTCGGCTTTTTGCTATTTCAATGAGCGAAGACTCTGATTTTGCCTGGGTTGTGGCTAGTTGGATCAGGTCAATTTCTGAAACCTGTTGCAATCGATTGATGATATGCTCAAGAATAGAAAGTCCTGAAAGCAGGCGGGCGCTTTTTCCTGGAAAACGTGTTGACCCCATCCTGGCCTGAATAATTGCTGCAACCATGGTTCCTGAAATAAAGTTTTTTGGGAACAGCTATTGTAACCTTTTGAAAGTTATT
The DNA here is from genome assembly GCA_018665625.1 of Nitrospina sp. The sequence continues at coordinate 3,852 of JABJCF010000322.1, forward strand.
TGTAATGTCGAAAAAATCTCAATCATTAATCCGACCGCCAAAGCTAAATCCAGACGATTTCGTGGGCGTCGTAGCTCCTGCAGGACCGGTGGATAAAGAACAGTTACAAAATGGATTGGATGTGATTTCTGAAATGGGATTCCAGCCTGTGCTTGGGAAATATGTTCATTCCCGATCTCGGTTCCTTGCAGGGACCGATTTACAGCGAGCAAAAGATATTATGGATATGGTCCGCAATCCCAAAATAAAAGCTATTTTTTGTGCGCGTGGAGGTTACGGGACAAATCGGGTTCTTGATCAATTGGATGCCAAGATGATTCGTGCTCATGCAAAAATTTTTGTGGGGTCCAGTGATATTACTTTGTTACTTCACTATTTGTATACTCATTGCGGTGTGTTGGGATTTCATGGGCCAATGATTGCCGGAAGTTTTGGCCGGTCCCCCATGAAAAAATCGCGGGAACAGTTCAAAAATATTTTAATGGGCAAGCCTCTCGCCAAGTCTCTTTCGTGCAAAAGCTCCAAGGTGTTCTCTAAAGGGTCAGCAACTGGGAAAATAACCGGAGGCTGTCTGACCCTTCTTTGCCGTTCTCTGGGCACTCCCTATGAAATACAAACTCGTAACCGGATTCTTTTTATAGAAGATGTGAATGAGCCTTTGTATAAACTCGATGGAATGCTTTGGCAATTGAAGGCAGCGGGTAAATTTAAAGGGGTCCGCGGAATAATTTTTGGGGAGATGGTCAACTGCAAACCACAAAAGCCAGGAGACGGAAAACTTCAAGATGTTCTTGCCGATTTGTTTCCAAAATCAGATATCCCTATCCTGACCCATTGTCCAATAGGTCATGGAGATGAAATCTGGACACTTCCATTTGAAACTCAGGCCACTCTCGAAACATCGAGCAAAACGATTGAACTGAAAAACTGCGGCGTTAAGTGAGGCGAACACAAACGCCTTTTTCTTTCAGGTAGCGTTTGGTTTCGTCAATGGTGAATTCTTTGAAGTGGAAAATTGAGGCGGCTAAAACGGCATCGGCTTTGCCGTCCGTAATTCCCTGATAAAGATGTTCCAAAGTTCCCGCGCCGCCTGATGCGATGACGGGAATGGTTAAGGACTCTGAAACAGAGCTATTTAATTCCAGATCATAACCAGATTTTGTCCCATCTCTATCCATACTGGTTAGCAAAATTTCCCCGGCACCGTAGTCTTCCATTTGTCGCGCCCATTTAACTGCGTTTATCGCTGTGGGGGTTCTGCCTCCATGGATATAGACTTCCCAGGTTGGGCTAACGTCACTTTTATCCAAAAGTAAATCCGGGTGTTCATCGGCCCAACTTGGAATGGATGGTTCATCTGATGTGGATTGGGTTAGCTTCGCATCAATAGCAACGACAATGCACTGGCTTCCAAAACGTTTTGCTGCTGATTCGACAAAGGCGGGGTCTTTAACGGCAGCCGAATTGATAGCGACTTTATCAGCCCCGGCTTTTAGCAGGTTTCGAATGTCGTCCAATGTGCGAACTCCACCGCCTACCGTAAGTGGCATAAAAACTTTTTCTGCGGTACGTGCCACTACATCCAAAATGATGTCGCGTTTTTCATGAGAGGCGGTAATGTCGAGAAAGGTGAGTTCATCGGCACCTTCTTTTTCATAAGCCGCAGCGACTTCAACAGGGTCACCGGCGTCACGCAAATTGACAAAGTTCACCCCTTTGACCACACGGCCATCTTTAACATCAAGACAAGGAATGATTCGTTTAACCAGCATAAGTATTAGACGAGGTTTTTTGCATCTTTATAGGATAGGGTTTTATCGTAGAGCGCTTTTCCAATAATTACACCCTCTACTCCAGAAGATTCCAGCTTCATCAGGTTTTGAATGTCCTCAAGACGGCTGACCCCTCCAGATGCGATGACGGGTAATTGAGCCGCTTCTGCAAACTCTTTTATGCTTTCCAGATTAGGGCCCTGAAGCATTCCATCACGGCTGATATCCGTGAAGATGAATCCCGCAATACCATAACCGCGCATTTTAACTGCCAGGTCGGTTGCCTTTTGGTCTGAAACTTCTACCCAGCCTTTAACGGCAACCAGTCCGTCTCTTGCATCGATTCCTACAATAATTTTTCCTGGAAATTTTTTACAGGCTTGCTCAACGAACTCAGGTTCTTTTTGGGCAATCGTCCCTAAAATAACCCGATAGACCCCGGCGTTGACATATTCTTCGATAGCGGAAAGAGTTCGAATTCCCCCTCCAACTTGAATGTCAACAGAACTGCTGTAAATGATTTCCTTAACAATTTCGGAGTTTTTAGGGGAGCCTTCAAATGCTCCATCCAAATCCACCACATGAATGAGTTGCGCTCCTTCTTCATCCCAATGGTCTGCCATTTCCTGAGGATGATCTGAATAGATTGTTTCCTGATCGGCTTTCCCCTGAGAAAGGCGTACGCACTTGCCATTTTTAATGTCCACTGCAGGTATAATTTTCATTGAGGCTCTTGGGTTATTTTTTATAAAGGCAGATAGTAACAAATTTTAAAGCTAACCTCGAATAATTCTAAATATTGGATATTCCTCGGATTTGGAATAAATAAAACCTGTTTTATTGTGCTTGGTTGTTTGCCAATTTTACCCTTTGCGTTATATAATCTCCTGCCTTATGTGAGTTTTCCCCTGTTGCCCATCTGTTTATTTACAACCTGGATATAAAATATGACTTTGAAAGTTGAAAAATCAGATTTAGAAGGAGTATTGATAATCCAACCTGTTGTCCATAGTGATCCAAGAGGAAGGTTTTTTGAAAGTTTTCAAAAAGAAAGATATCGAGAAATCGGTATTAAAGAAGAATTTGTTCAAGACAACCAATCTGTTTCACAGAAAAATACGATTCGAGGGCTCCATTACCGGTCTGCTCCTGAACAAGCGAAACTGGTAAGGGTAATTAGGGGAGAGGTCTTCGATGTGGTGGTTGACATTCGAAAGAATTCGCCCACTTATGGTCAGTGGAGAGGTTACACCCTGTCAGACACCAATTATCTGCAGGTTTATATTCCAGCGGGATTTGCACACGGATTTTGCGTTCTCAGCGAAACAGCCGAGTTTCTGTACAAGGTTTCTGAGTATTATTCTGCAGAAAAGGAAAAAGGCATTATGTGGAATGATCCAGATATTAATGTAGATTGGCCTACTGCGAATCCTGTTCTCTCGGAAAAAGATAAAACCAATCCCGCACTAAAAGATTTGTAGTCAGATTGAAAGGTTAAGCCAAGGAGGGATTATTCAGGGGGCTTTGTTGAGATATTTACTGAATTCGCCGTAAGCAAGATTCACCGTGTCTTCAATATTCAGTTCCCCGCCATTTTCTATATTTGGAATATTTTTTACCAAAGTTTCATCCAGACTGTTTTTAAGCAGTTTCTCAAAACTCCCCGATCCCATTTCATTTTTATAGAGCTTTAAAATTTCTCCAGCGATGGATTTGCCGGGTTTGCTGTCCAGTATCTGGTCGTAGTCGTAACCCTTTCCTTCACCAAACTCCAGAAGTCGGCTGATCTTTCCCGACATTATTTCATATTGTTCTTCACCAATGGTGGTCTGAACGGATTTAGCAAAAACAGGAAGGAGACAATCGGGTAATTCTGGTTTTTTAATATTCTGCTCCATCAACCGCATAAAAAACCGGCCTACATGTTCTTTTCTTTGATTGCGGTCTTTCTTTTTCATCCGCCGTTTGGTCCTGGCTTTATCCCGGTCACAATCCCCTCCGGCAGAAGTTGCTGCGCCTTCATTTGTTAATTGAGTGAACAGAGCTTGAGTTCCAGACTCGGCAAGACTGAACTGTTCGTCTGAGCTGAGATCAGAATTGTCCGAAGCAATTTTTAAAATTTTGAAAATTATGTCTTGTCTTAATGTATCGCTCATTAGGAGTTCTTTGAATTAACTGTTGTATGCACTTAATTGATTATAATACGGAATAGCGAATTTAGTTGATAGAGATTATTACGGCAATTTTTGCTCTAAAACAAGTTGTACCATTAAAAAAGCCTAGCATAATTATTGAAAAATAAACAATCCTAACCTTTCCCTGTAAGGTAATGCGCATAAAAACAATGGGTTTCTCGGAGGCTGGCTGGACGGTCGCTTTTTCCTTATGTTTGTCGTTATCATTGCCGATAAAAGAATATAGAGAAAAAAGCTTATTAGCAATTTAGACGGATCTTCATCATGACTCTTGAAATAGCTGAATTAAATTTGCAGGGAGGACTCAAAGAACAACGCAGTAGCACTGCGGCTGTGAGTTCCTCCGTTTCAAGCGAATTAAATATCAGAACTCAGGAAGGGGATTTGGTGAACCTTTCGTTTTCAAGTGAGCAATCCCTTCAAGAGTCTCGCACACAAACTCAATCACAAGAGTTTGGCTCCTATCAAGAGATTAGCACCATTGCTAAAGCAGCTTCAAGCTACTCCATATCAGTACAAGGAGATTTAAACGAAGAGGAGTTGGCAGCAATCAATAAACTTGCGGCAGAAATTTCGCCTCTTGCGAGTGAATTTTTTGCAAATGGAGAGTTTGATTTCCAAAACTCTGGAAACGTTTTGGCGGACAATCTGGGTGTGATCCAGGAAGTGGAGCTGTCATTGGAGCGTACCATTGTTGCATCTTTCGCAAGCAGGACAGTGAATCAATTGCCGGAAGAGGGTTATTCACCGGAAGATATTGAGGCAGCTTTGACCAATCCAACTTCTTCATTGGAAACGGATGGCATTCGTGACTTCCCTGCTCTTGTGCAGGCAACATTTGATGCTGTTTTCGAAGCAGAAGCAGCAAAAATTCCAGAAGGCGATCCTATTCTTCGATCCTTGAACGATCTTTTGGATTTCATCCGTCAACAATTGGGAGAGTTTTTTGGTCCCGAAAACGTTGAGCTTCCTCCAGAAGCGCCAGCCCCTAGTGATGGTGCTGCGGATACGGTAGAGCCTTCTACACCACAACTCGCTCAATAAGCTAAGCTAACTGCCAGCGGCGGTTAGCCACCCCTTGCAGGGAACCTATAGTAAAAGCCGTACTTTCCCCATATACAACATCGACCTATTACCAGCGGCGGTCCGCCGCTAGGGCATGAGGGCGCCGTTATTGAAATCGATTGTTTGCCCGGTCAATGAGGTTTGTTGCTCAGATAAAAGGTAACCGACGAATTGCGCGATTTCTTCCGGTTCTGACATTTTTCCTAGCGGAACTTGTTTCATCGCTTCCTGATACGCCTGTTCTTTTGTGATTTTCAAAGCATCGGCGAATCCTTCTATTCCTTCCTGAGCCATTTCCGTGTTGACCCAGCCGGGACAAAGCGCATTGATCAAAATTTTATTGCCGCTATGTTCAGCAGCAAGGGAACGAGTGAGCCCAAGCAACCCTGCTTTCGATGCGCAATAGGCTGAATACCCCGGTACGCCGAGTCTTGCCAGAATGGATGAAAGGATCACAACTTTTTTATAAGGTGCGTTATCTTTTTTAAGATAAGGCAAACACTCTTGTAGGGTTTGGTAGGTTCCCGTCAAGTTGGTATCTATTATTTCTTGCCAGCGATCTTTTTCTCCGTAAATATTTTCCCCGCCGACCCCAGCATTTGCTACCAAACCGTAAAGTGAAGCTACGTTTTTTTTCTCTAGAACGGATTGCACATTGCCCATTTTTCGAATGTCGCAGGAATGAGTCGAGTGGGAGGCTGTGTTTTTCAGTTTAGATTTTGTCTCCTCCAGATTATCAAGGTTGCGTCCGCAGAGGATTAAAGAGAAATCTTGATCGGCCAGGGTTTGGGCGATGGATCGACCGATACCTGTTCCGGCTCCTGTTATAAGAACTAGCTTTGGCATAATCTGGTTTATTTAACGGGTTCTTTTGGAGGACTGATTCCTCGAAGGATTCAGTAAAATTTTAATATACTCGCCGAGAATTTCGGATTTTTTAATTTCATTCGAATTTTTATAAACCTGTATCAGGTTATTGAGCATGCGAATAATTGTTTCCCGCTGAGTCGACTGTGATAAAAAATGCTCTTCAAAGGGATGACCGAGTTGCTCAACTATTTTTTTGCATTCGTCTTTTGTCAAAAGGCGACCTTGATGGAAAGGGTCAAAATAGATCGATTCTATAGGCAGACTGTATTTCACAATATAGTGGCCGGGCATACCCACGCCTACGATCGGAAGGTTCAACCGTTTTGCCAATAGAACGCATAATGCTGAAAGGGTTATGGGTAAGCCGGTTTGATTTTCCAAAACCTTATTGATGAAACTATTGTCCGGATTCTGGTAGTTATCTCTGTTGCCTTTGAATCCATTTTGTTGGAAAAGAAAATGTGTGAAGGCTGCCACAATTTGCGGTGGTTCGTCATTAGGATCTAAAACTTCTGCGAGTCTTTGTGCCATGTCATCGAGCTTTTGTCGGCACTCTTCAGGGTCCGATTCCGGGTAACCAAATTCCATGATCAGCATCATCCCGGCTTCCAGATCTATATCTTTTCCCAGGCCTTTGTGTGCCAATTGCCTGAATTTTTCGCCAAGTTTTTTTGGAAGGATGAATTGAATAACGGTATTGGCCTGAATGCGTAAGCGCTCGTCTTCGCCACGGACCGCTATTTCAAGGAAGGGCAGGGCGTCTTCTCCCAACTCGACCAATTGATCGCGAACGCGGTCTCTTACAAACTCATCCCGGTCGGTCAGTAATTTAATGAGAGATGAAATCTGGCCTAAAGCTTTGTTGGTTTCCATTTTTCAGCAAAAAGAGAGCCTGGCACGGGTGCGTAGTGCATCCCGTCCAGGCTCCGAAAAAGTTTTTATAGGTCCGGCTGTGGTGTGGTGCGTAAATAAGGTTTAATGACCTTATGTCCCTTTGGAAATTTTGCAGGGATGTCTTCAGTTTTAATCGCTGGCACTACAAC
>JABJCF010000323.1 GCA_018665625.1 Nitrospina sp.
ATGGTTATCGTAATTTTGGGAATTTTGGCAGCAGTGGCGGTTCCTAAATTTATAAACCTTCAGGGAAGTGCTGCAACCTCTGTCGCCCATGGAATAACCGGGGCTGTTCAAGGGGCCATCACTATGGCACATGCAAAAAGATTAATTTCTAAGGCATACACCCGAACATATACTATATCGACCATTCTGAACGACAGTATTGACACCAGTGGAATTGATGCATTGGTTCCTGGGGGGGGTACTTTTACTGCCCTAATAAATGGTGAAACTTACCAATGGACTTTTAGTGGAAACGATGGGACAGATTCTTCAGGAATTGACATAGCCACAATTGAAGAAAATACGACTACAGGTGGTTTTAAACCACCAGCCTAGAAAACGGTTTGGAATTTGACCCTCGTAGCATTGCTTTAATTTGAGTCTATCTTTAAAGTAAAGCTTCATTTTCAAAACCTAAGAAATGTTGTTATAAGGCGCAGGGCGGAAGAAGAAATTCTGCCCTGCGTTTTTCTGTTAAAAGGCACGTCTCGCCACTACCTTCTTTTGTTAATATTTTATTTATCGAGGTAAATTATTGCCGTTGCAATTAGACGTATTTGGCCCGTTGTTTTTTTCACGCTTTTAACGGCTTGTTATTTTGGCGATATAAGAGGTTCCATTTTTGTGGAACGAGATCTTATATATTTTTTTATCCCCCCAAGAGAATTCTGGGTCGAAGAAGTAAAAAATTTCATATTCCCTTTATGGAATCCCTATTATTTTAACGGGCACCCTCTTTTCGCAACCCTGCAACCGGGGGTCCTTTACCCTTTTAGTTTTTTATTCCTCATCCTTCCTTTCGACTGGGCTTTCAATTTAAATATTGAGCTCCACTTCATACTGTCCGGTTTATTCACTTATTACCTGGCCAGGGGAATAAAAGCCAGCCAGGGGGCCTCAATCATTTCCGGAATGGCCTTCATGCTATCGGGCTATTTAATTTCAGTACACAATCTTCTAAGCACTTTGCTCTCTGTAACCTGGGTTCCGCTTTTTTTTCTGGTCTATTTTTCAGCCCTCAAAAAAAATAGTTTAGGTCTCGCACTTATATCCGGCCTGGTAGGAACCTTCATGTTCCTCGGTGGAGGGGTAGAAGTGAGTTACCTGACTTTTGGAATAACCTTCGTTATAACCTTGTTGCCGGAATTAATTTTAGAAAAAGAAATGCTCCCGGACATAAAGCGAAGGTTGTTTTTGTATTTAGTTTTTTGTCTTACCTTTTTTGGTTTATCTGCGGTTCAGCTAATTCCATTCATGGAACTCTCTCAACTTTCTATTCGATCAGAGGGTCTAACCTATAAGCAAGCCGGTACATGGTCCATGCATCCCTTCGACTTGGTTGAATTCTTTATTCCAGATCAATATGGTATGGCCACAGATCCCCAAAAATACTGGAAATATGAAAACTGGCTGAAAACTATTTATATGGGGGCAGCGTCGTTTATTCTGGCAGTATTTTATGTAAGGTTCGGGGGGCAGAGAGCGAAAGGATTATTACTTTTGTTTTTTATATCCGTGGGTTTTGCCTTGGGGAGCAATACTTTGTTTCACCATTTCCTATTTGACTATCTTCCTTTCTTTAATAAGCTTCGCTACCCCGTTAAGTTCATATTTTTGGCTATTTTGATTTTGTCTTTGGCAGCAGGGCTGGGTTACGACTATTTTAAAAAACAATTGGAAGGAAATGACTCACAAAATCAAAAGAAAATGAACTCAATCTTAACCCTGGGTTTCTTATTTATGATCGCATTCGGGGTTCTAAGTTTATTTAATGATCCAATAGTAACTTATTTAAAAGGAAAAGGCTGGGATTATCCCGAATACAATCATACGGCATTAAATTTATTAAACATCAAACGATTATTTGCCTTCACAAGCTTATTTTGCTTGAGTTTATTTTTGTACTCAAAGCCAGTATTTAAAAAACCCTTTATGTTGGTGCTAATTGTAAGTATTTTTGGTTTGGATTTATTTTATGCAAACTGGAATTTTTACGGAAAAATGAATTACAAAAAATATCAAGAATTAGGCGAAAACCCGAAGTTCATCAAATCTGATCCAGAATTTTTTAGAATTTATGTAGACTTTAAAACAAGAAAAAGAGAAGTAAAGGAAAAGAGCGGCTTGAAGGGTATTGATCTTAGAAAAGAAAAATTTCTTCAAAGTCATATAGGAAAACAGCAAATTATGAACGCGGATGGAGTAGGGGTGACGGAACAAAAACGATTTCAGAATATGATAAATGTAGTAAAGATTGCGCCAAATAAAGACAGCACCCAATTATTAAATTTGATGAATGTTAAATATGTAATATCAATGAAGCACATTGCCTCACCGGACTATGAGTTGGTGCATTCTTATATTCCAATTCCCAAAGACCCAGAAGAAAGAAAGAAGTTTGAAAACTCCACCCATGTAAAGATATACGAAAACAAAAAAGTGATTCCCCGAGCATTTTTGGTCCCAAACTGCAGGGTCATAACCTCGGATAAGCAATATAACGACGTTTTACAAAGCAAAATATTTGACCCTACAAGAGTTGTATTGTTGGATGTTGAACCAAAAGGGTTTCCATGTGGTGAAGAGAAAAATTTAGAGATTTTGAATCCGGTAACAATAGACTCTTATAAAAGCAATTCGGTTGAGCTTTCTGTCGATTCTTCAAAGCGCCAATTATTATTTATGAGTGAAAGTTTTTATCCAGGATGGAAGGTTTATGTGAATGGGGAAGAAAAAGAGATTTTACGTGCTAATTATTTATTTCGTGCCATAGTTGTTGAGCCTGGAAAACATTCGGTGCGATTTGAATACGATCCATTTTCATTCAAGCTGGGTTTGGCAATCACTATTTTAACAATACTATTATGTGGAATATATTTTATAAGAAGAAGTTTAAGGCGAGTTGCTCCAGTTGAAAAATTTAGTCTTGCCAATAAGTGATATGACGCGCTTGTTTTTATTTTTTTACTTATTGGTAATTATTTTTATCGGTTGCAATAATATTTACCTGGAGATTGATTTATTCCAAATAAATATTTTAATTACTTTTCTCTCCTTTTTATTTTTATGCATAACATTTGTTTTCAAAAAAGAAAGACCAAGCTTGAATTATGGCCTGGGCAGTTTGTCCATTACTTTGATGTTGTTTTTATTTTACTCTGCAACAAGCTTTTACAATTCTTCAAATGCCGATGTTAGTTACTTCCCGGCAATAAAAATACTAAGTGCATTATTTCTTGCCTTGGCCTTGCTGGATTTTATTAAAAATATTGATGTAATAAAAAAATTACTATTACTAATATTTATTTTTGCAGGGATTCATGCCTCGATAGGAATTTTACAACAATTCATTCCTTCCTTGCTTCATCAGCCTGACAAATTCAGTTCGGCATCCACTTCTTTATTTCATAACCCAAACTTTTATTCCGGGTACTTGGTCATTCATATTCCTATTGGATTCTATTTTATGACCCAGGCTCGAAATAATTATTTGAAAGCCCTTTTTACTGCAATTTGGTTAACAATTTGGGTGGCCCTGGGTTTTTCAACCTCCCCGGGGGGGCAGTTGGTTGCCGGCATTCAAATGTTTGCGTTGATTGTCTATTTTTTAAAGAATAAAGAATCTTCAAATTTAAAATTTCTAGGTTGGAGTTTGGTCTTTTCCTTGGGTGTATATGTTGGATTGGTCAACATTCTTGACTACATTAACCAGACTAGCTCTGAAACGGTGGCAAGTACATTGGTGCGGCGCCCCTTGGTGTGGGGCCACATTGAGAATCGCCTAATGTATTGGTCGGGTGCATGGTCTATATTCAAAGACAATTGGATTCTGGGAAGTGGGCTTTGGACTTTTTATGAATTGTATCCGCAGACAGGATTTAAATATACACCCCCTCATGCGCATAGTATGTATGTGCAAACTGCTGCTGAAACCGGCTTGATAGGCTTCGGGTTGTTAATGGTATGCCTTGCTACTTTATATTCCAACATAGTTCGTATATTTAAAAAAGCCAGTGCTCAGGTGGTGGATATAACCTTTTATGTTGGACTTTCTATTTCGGGTTTTCTGATCCACAACTTGATTGAATATAATTGGTTGGTTTCAAGCTATATTTATTTATTTATATTATTGGTAATTATTATAGAAGTGCTGAGCAGAGAAATTAAGGAAGCTAAAACATTAAGATTCTTCCCGGAAGCAAAGGGAATTTATTCAAAATCAGTTATTCTATTAATGGTGTTGGGAATGGTAACGGTTATTCAGTTTTATCATTACAACAGATTAGTTTCCCCCAGGAATTTATTTGGAAGCACATATGAAGATATGACTCTAAAAACAAATCAGGCCAGCAAGTTGTGTGGTCGCTGTGGAGATTCTCGCTTTTTAATGGGAGTGGCTAATTGGGACATATTCAACCAGTCCCAGGAAAAATTTTTTCTGGACCAAGCGGAGAGGGAATTTATGACAGCGCTAGAAAAAAGCCCAAACAATTTAAAATCCCTGATGTTTTTGGGTGATATAAAGAGTTTACAAGGTGATTTAGTTTCAGCGAGAAAATACTATGAAAGAGCAATGGTAGATTCCCGCTATAAAGAAAATGCATCCTTGAAATTAAAAGCCATTGAAAAATAATTTCCCCTCCTCTCTAAAACTATTTGGATATAGTTTTTTAATCCTTTTTTTTGAGCTGGCATTAATTCGTTTCATTCCCTCTAACGTAAGGATTACAGCATATTTCATCAACCTTGTTCTAATAGCTGCATTCTTGGGAATGGGAATCGGCTTAATATTAGTAAAAAGACAGTTGAATTTGACAAGGTTGTTTCCCCCCTTTCTATTGCTGCTAATAGGTTCTTGTTCTTATTTTAGCAATATTTTGGTGAGTGGTTTGACTCAGGAGGAAAGCTTCTTTGCTACTTATTTTGACCTCTCCCCAAATAGCAAGGAAATGGGGATGGTTCCGGTAGTAAGCATTATTTTTATCCTATCAGCCTTGCCATTTATAGCCTTGGGAAATGCGATGGGTAGGGAGTTTAAACATTTTTCTTCTCTTTACGCATATGGCCTAAACACAGCTGGAAGTCTTGCAGGTCTTATGGCTTTTTCAATATTGAGCTTTTATTCTATCCCGCCTTTAGTTTGGTTTGGCCTTGGTAGTATTATTTTTATTTTTTTATCCAGTAAAGAGAAAAGTAACATTCTCTCTTTTGCAATTCTAGGATTGACCCTTTTCCTTGTGCAAAGCCTTTATCATAAAGATAGTGAAATCTGGTCGCCCTATTACAAAATAAATTATTTCCAAAACCAAAATATTACCTCAATAAATGTCAATGGTTCTCTCCATCAATATATTCTGAATTTCGACCCTCCTGACAAAAAATTTAAGGAAAATTCCGATCTGATAAAAGGAGATTACCTCCTTCCTTATAAATTTGCTAAGAGGTGGGAAAATGTGTTGATTCTGGGGGCGGGGTCCGGAAATGATGTCCATATGGTTCTTGAACAGGGAGCAAATCATATAGATGCTGTGGAAATTGACCGGTCTATTTGGAAGCTCGGAAAGGATAAAAGTTATCAAAAGCCTTATGACGACCCTCGGGTTAGAGTTCATATTGACGATGCACGTGCGTTTCTAAAGAAAACTCAAAAGAAATATGATGTCATAATATTGGGGACATTGGACAGCCAAACCCTGTTATCGGGTATGTCATCCATCCGCCTTGATAACTACATTTATACTTTGGAAGCCTTTCAATCAATAAAGGAGCATTTAAATCCAGAAGGTGTGGTGATTTTGTACCATATGTCTGCGGAAGAAATAATTCCCTTGAAGCTGGCTAGAATAATGAAAACTGTTTTTGGAAAAGCTCCTTTGATTCATTTTGAAAAAGAATCAAGACTTTTCAATTTTACAATGGTAGCTGGGGCAACGGGTCTCAAAATAGATGATTTTGATCTTATATTTACAGCTTTGCAAGATGAGGATAATTCCTTGCCGGAGTTTGGTATGGTTCCGACGGATGACTGGCCTTACCTGTATCTAAATGAACCTGGTATTCCTGATCATTATCTAAAAGCAGGCGGGATTATATTTTTACTTTCTCTTGTATCAATTTTTTTTACAACCGGAGCAAAAAACTTAAAAAGCACTGATTGGACATTATTCTTATTAGGTGCAAGTTTTTTATTGCTGGAGACTAAAAGTGTTACAGAAATGTCTTTGTTATTTGGTTCGACATGGCAGGTAAACATTTTAGTATTCGGAGCAATCTTAGGGATTATTTTTTTGGCAAATCTGTTTGTTATTTTTAAAGGTCCTTTTGATAAAAATAATTTATTTTTCGTATTGTTCTTTTTTATTTGCGTCAGCTACATAATTCCAATTCATTCCCTTTTGATTTTGCCTTTATTCATCCAATGGGTAATAGGAGCCTTAGTAACGGCAGTACCATTATTTTTTGCCGGATTATTGTTTTCGCAGATTTTTAAAAGTCGCCAAGAACCAACTATTTCTTTAGGTTATAACCTGATGGGCGCTATTTGTGGGGGATTATTGGAATATAGTTCTATGGCATTGGGGACCAAAAATCTTTATCTACTAGCCTTAATTTTGTATATTTTAGCTTTTTTGGTTCATGGACGCGAAAAATTATTAAAATAACTATGCTGATTAAATCAATTTTATTTATTCTTGTCTTTGGGAATTTAACTATTTCAGCGCAGGGACATTCGCAGGAATTGGACCGCCGTGAATTCCAACCTTCTTCTCTAGTGAGTCGGGAAACGGCGGAAAAGCAACTGAATCGAATTTATCAGCTTGCAGGCAAGCTTCGCACTTTTCATTGTGGCTGTGTGTTTGACAAAATTAAACAAGTGTCTCCCCACATTTGCGAAAGAGGAAATAAAATACCTGCAACAAATACAAAATCCAAAACACTTGAATGGGTACCTATGATGCCTGCCCATATATTCGGAAGCTCTCTCAAATGCTGGAATAAAAATTTGTGTACGCGTTCGGGTGGCGAAAAGGTGCAGGGGCAACAATGTTGCTCGGAGGTTTCTCCGAAATATAAAAAAATGGAATCGGACATGCACAACATTTTCCCTGCTATTAACAGGCCCTCTTTCATTGAAGAAGCTTATGACAAAAGATTTGGCGGCATGTGGGAATATGAATTTTGCCCTGGTAAAAGTCCTGCTTTGAATACTAGAGGCGATATTTCGCGTGCCTATTTATATATGTCTTTTCAATACAAAATTTCATTAGCTGAAAAAAGCGAGGATTTGTTAAGGGAGTGGCATTTTAATGATCCACCGGATGAGTGGGAAGTAAAACGCAATGATAGAATTGAGTCCATTCAGGGGAACCGCAATCCTTTCATTGACTACCCTGAGTGGGTAGAGCGTGTCGCAGACTTTTAATCCCACGCCTTTAAAAATAACGTTTCATAAGGATACCCTGCCCACTTACGGCAGCACCGTTTATTTACTGCGCTATTTTTACTTTTAGGTTCTAAATTCCCTCGGGTAGTTGGGTGTCTTCATCTGTATAGGCAAGTTCAATTTGTGACGGTTTGATGCCTGTGTCTTTTAAATTGGCTCCGTGAAGATAGGCGCCATCCAGCCGGGTTTTTTCCAGATTGGCCCCTTGTAAATTTGCCCACATCAGATCTGTTTCTTCAAAATTAGCATTTACCAATATTGCCCCTTTTAGCTGTGCCTCTTGAAGGTTTGCACCTCGAAGATCCGCATCGGTAAAGTCTGCAAATTGCAAATTGGCTGCCTGCAGGTTTGCTTCTACGAGAGTGCATTGTTTAAAATTCCCTTCCCGCAAATCTTCTTCGCTGAGGTCCGCAAAAATTCCTTCTTTACCCTTGGACGTAAACCATTCCTTATGACTACAGAGAATTTGTGGTAACAGGGAAATAAGGCTGAGTTTTTTCATAATATTTTTATTAGGTCTTCAGAATATTATTAAAATTTCTGATTCAGTTGGCGACCCTTTTTAGAAGTTTTTGTTAAAGGTTTTAGGAAATGCATAATTTATGAAAAACGATAAGGGAAAAATATATAATGATAAGCTTATACTAATATAATTTCTTTTTAGTTTTTTTCAAGAGACTTGGGTTGGTAAATGAAAAATAGAGGCATAGTTTTTAAGCTGGTATCGTGTATTCTCGTTACCTCGATAATATTTTTTCTTATTGTCAGCAACCATAACGCCAAAAAAATCCGTTCCATTTTCCAGGGTAACCTGAGAGTTTCTGCAGAAAACTTATCTTATTCCACGCTAAATAAAATCGAGTCAATTATCAAGGCTGTTGAGAAAATTCCGCAGCAAATGGCTTTATCTCTCAATGACTCCAATTATTCAAAAGAAGATTTGTTATTGCTCCTCCGAAAGACGGTTGAAAGCAACCCTGAATTATATGGCTCAGCCATAGCGTTTGAGCCTTATATGTTTGATGCAGAGGCTCTCTATTTCGCTCCTTATTTCTACAAAGATAAAAATGATATCAAATCCACCTATATTGGAAGCGAGTCGTACAAATATTTTTCATGGGACTGGTACAAAATCCCCAAAGAAAAAAACAAACCCATGTGGAGCGAACCTTATTTTGATGAGGGGGCTGGGAATATCGTAATGGCTACATATTCGGTACCTTTTTATAGGAGTGATAAGGAAGGTAGAAAACTTATGGGTATTGTGACCGCAGATATTTCTCTAAAGTGGTTACAGGAAATGGTTTCTTCTATAAAGATTGCTGAAACAGGTTATGCGTTCCTAATATCTAAAAAAGGAACCTTAATCACCCACCCGAAGCAAAATTTGATTTTAAACCATACTATTTTCAGTCTGGCCAATGAGTTCAACCGACCAGATCTCTATAAATTAGGAGAGGAAATGGTGAAAGGCGAAACGAATTTTGTTTCCATAAAACATCTTTTTACCGGTGAAGATGCTTGGTTATTTTATGCTCCTCTGCCCTCCAACGGTTGGTCTCTTGGTGTTGTCTTTCCAAAAAGCGAATTGCTTGCTGGCATCACTCGGCTGCAAATAGATTTACGAATGTTTGCAGCCGCAGGTATGATTTTGTTGATAGTGGTAATTATTTTTATCGCGCGTTCCATAACAAAGCCGATCCGAAAACTTTCTATCGCAGCTGAAGAAATGGCAAAAGGAAATATGGATGTAATAATTCCTGATATAAAATCAAATGATGAAGTGGGCAAACTGGCTCGTTCATTTGACTATATGGAGCGTTCCTTAAAATTACATATTCAGCAAATTGAATATATATCCAAGTTGCCCGGGGAAAATCCCAACCCTGTATTTCGGGTGGGAAAAAATGGTCAGGTTTTGTATGCCAATTTGGCTGCTACAAAAAATCTAAAAGACTGGGGTCTTAAGGTTGGGGGAACGCTTCCTGCGGATTTTGGGGATTTGGCTAAAGATTCAATGCTAAGTGGGGGAAATAAAATCCTGGAGATTAAGCATAACGGGAGAGTATTTAATTTTGAGCTGATGCCTGTAGCAGAATCTGGATACATAAATATTTATGGAAAAGATATTACGGAAAAAAAGTTGGCTGAAGAAAAATTAGAAAAAATAACCGCCGAAAAAAATCACATGGAAAATGAAGTTAAGATGGCCACATTGGTTCAAGAAGGTTTTTTGCCCGAAGCACCTCCCGTAATTAAGGGTTACCAGTTTGCGGCTAAAACTCTTCCGGCCAAATTTGTAGGAGGAGATTTTTTTGATTTTATTTCACTGAACGAAAATTCTCTTGGAATGGTATTGGGAGATGTTTCGGGAAAGGGAGTATCGGCGGCTCTCTATATGGCAAAATTAATGAGCGATTTTAGATATGTTTCGTTTATCCATTCTGATCCAGGCGATGTTATATCTCAGATAAATTATATCTTGGCAAATCGCGCTCGAAAGGGAATGTTTGCGACTGCTGTATTTTTAATTTTGGATATACAAAATAAGAAACTTAATTTATGCAATGCAGGACATCATTCGTTGATTATTCTCAGAAACAAAAATCAATTTCATGAAGTTGGAAAGGCCGGAGGTATCCCCTTGGGGATAAATAAAGATGCGCCTTATACAAAAGAGGAGGTTGTTCTGCAATCAGGCGATATTGTTGTGTTGTACTCAGATGGTGCCCTTGAACCGGTTAATAAGCAAAATGAGCAATATGGAATGGATAGGTTGCAGGCCACCTTGTTACAATCTATAAATGATGCGCCCAAAAATATATTAGAGAACCTTGAAAGTTCTATAAAAACCTTTACTGAAAATGCAACACCCTTTGATGATATGACTTTTTTAATATTCAAAGTAGAATAATATTCCCTTTTGCGATAAATAAGGCTAGCCGCTAAATCATTATAAAAATTAATTTATTCAGCATTTAAGTATTGGTTTTCCTGATTTTCTTTACGCAAGTTTGCATTTGTAATAAGTTTTAGTTTTAATATGCGGCAAAGCTACGGTGAAAAGAAAAAAGTGTTTTACAGTTGTTGTAGATTAAGTTACATTGACTTTGATCATAAAGTAAATTTTCATTCATATGTTTAAATATTGTTTTAGTTCGGGGAATGGATTGAAAATTTCAATTAAAGATGAACAAATGCCTTCAAGAAAACAAATTCCCAATTTGGGTTCCGTTTTCTCCGTGAAAGAGAAAAATATTTTTTCACGCCTAGTGCTTCCCTTCTTGTTATTATACTTTCTCATTCAGGTTCCTTTGCTCCATGCTGGAGCCGATATTAGCGGGGAAGGAAAATGCCCACAACCCAGAAAAACTAAATCGGCTCCAAAGAAATTTTTCGCAGCAAAGAACCCAATTAAGTCCACACCAGAATCTCTCGAAGAGGGCGAGGCTCTATATCATTTTGATGTTCCGGTAATGCAATGCGAAAAATGCCATGGGAAAAATGGCAACGGATTTGGAATGATGGCTTGGTCGTTGCGTCCCAAACCCAGAAATTTTTTGTGTAAAAAAGCAATGTCCAAGGTCTCAGATGGCCAAATGTATTGGATTATAAAAAATGGTTCCAAACGCACAGGTTGTTTGCCGAATAGAAGTCTATCCGATGATCAGATTTGGAAGTTGGTTCTATATGTCCGAGAACTTTCCAAATAAATTCATTCATTGCCTTCAGAGATTTTAGAATTTCAATTATTTTTCTTTTGTTAAAAATTTAAGGGAGCCGTTCATGTCCACGGACCAGGAAACCAGTTTTCAAAGGGCCCACGATTTCAAATTAGGGTTTTGGAGGATACCTACAAAACTTTATTTTTTGACCTACTTTTTAATTTCCAGCATGGTGATGATAGTTCTATATACGGTATCTACCCTGGACAAAAATCATAAAGATGATGCCAATTTAATTTACCTCGCCGGGAAACAAAGAATGTTAACCCAGCAGTTATCCAAAAATTTAATGGAACTGCAATTGGGCGACAATAATAAAATTTCGGAAATCAACCAGGTGAAAATGGAATTTTCCAAAGTTTTAGATGGACTTGAGGGTGGAGATAGAGATCTGGAGTTAGATGCCAGGGAAACTGAAGATGTATTGAACACGTTTAATGAAATTCAGGAGATTTGGGTACCTTTTATATTTAATGTTGAGCTTTTAATTCAAACCTGGCCTGAAATAAATCTCAATCTTGATCATATTGTAAATAATAGCGAAAAAATTATTACAAATGTTAATTCTATATTAATTGAGCTGGGGAAAACTACAGATACCTCAACCATGCTTACAGCAGGTACTTTAAGAGGCCTTTCTGAAGGGATAACAAAAAACATTCTTCTTTATTCACGGTATAGAGATGATAAGTATTTGCTTTCCGGATTAAATAAAATTGAAAGATCTGATCGAATTTTGAAGGGTTTGTTGGATGGCGATAAAGAGCTGAACTTGAAAAAGATAAAATTAGAAGCATCAAGAATAAAAATTCAGGAAATCAAAAAAGAATTTTCTTCTCACAATGAAAAAGTAAAAGCAGTATTTGATAAGCTTCCAGCTGTCTTAACGGCGGCAAATTACATTGCAGAAAACAATATTCCCTTATTAAACGCAATGAACAAGGCTGTAAAGGAGCTTGCAAACCAGTCGCATCAAAAAGTTGTAGATATGATAAACAACGAATACAAATTTCTGGCTATACTTTTCATTTTGGGAACGGGATTGAGCTCATGGATTATCCGAGCTATAACCATACCGTTAAAGGAGGTTTCTGAAAAGCTGGATGCTGTTTCAAAAGGAATAATTCTTCAAGATCAAATTGAAGTCGGTAGTAGAAATGAAGTGGGAAGGATTCGAAATAGTTTTAATCGATTGATCGATAGCCTCACGCACCTAATAAAACTACTGGATAAGTTTACTGGAGGCGATTTTGCAAATGCATCACAACTTAGAAGGGGTGATATTGAGAAAGCTATTTTTCGATTAGTAGCTGCCCGGAATTTATAGAACCTTGATTTAGTACTTCACTTTTGGCCGTGATTATCTAAATGATGATAAGCGGCCCCCGCGCCCTGTGGAATCCGAATATCATCCACCATATCTTTAATTTTATCTGGCGTTGGCGCCGTAACCCGCATCACCAGCCATGCGACAAGAAAATTAAATAGCATTCCTAAAGTTCCAATTCCTTCAGGCGAAATTCCCAGCCACCAGTTTTCCGCAGAATTCAAAGATGGATCGATAAATTTAAAATAAATGATATAGCTTGCAGTGAAAGTAAGCCCGGTGATCATTCCAGCGATAGCACCTTCCTTGTTCATACGTTTTGAGAAAATTCCCATTAGAATTACAGGAAAAAAAGAAGAAGCCGCAAGCCCAAATGCAAAAGCCACTACTTGAGCTACGAATCCCGGCGGGTGGATACCGAAGTAACCAGCAATAAGGATAGCGACTGCTGCCGAAAGACGGGCAAAAAATAATTCTTGTTTGTCGGTGATGCTTTTAAAAATTATTTTCTTTAAAAGATCGTGAGAGATAGATGTGGAAATAACAAGTAGCAACCCGGCCGCAGTCGAAAGTGCTGCTGCAAGCCCACCCGCTGCAACCAAAGCGATGACCCAATCTGGCAAATTTGCTATTTCCGGATTTGCCAAAACCATAATGTCACGGTCAATATAGAGTTCATTAGAGTTAGGTGTAGGGCGGTTTGAAATTTTCCGTTCGCCTTCAGCACCTTTTGTATCTACAAAATCAGGTTTTCCTGAAAAAGCTTTTCCAGAAGAGTATTGGATTTTCCCATCCTGATTTTTATCGACCCAGGCGATCAGGTTGGTCCCTTCCCAGTTCTTAAACCAAGACGGCGTAGTTTTATACTCTGCGTTATTTACCGTGTTTATCAAATTCACTCGGGCAAACGAAGCCAATGCGGGAGCCGTTGTGTAGAGTATGGCAATGAAAACCAAAGCATAACCCGCAGAAATGCGCGCGTCACGAACTTTAGGAACCGTGAAGAACCTGACAATTACATGAGGCAGCCCTGCCGTTCCCACCATAAGAGCGGCGGTAATAAAAAACATATCTATAGTAGATTTTTTCCCATCGGTATAAGCACCAAATCCCAACTCTTGAGATAGTTGGTCTAGCTTATCTAAAAGATACATATTGGAACCATCGGTGAGAGTGCTTCCAAACCCCAATTGCGGAACCGGGTTCCCCGTCATCAAAATAGAAATGTATATTGCAGGCACCAGAAAGGCAAAAATTAAAACACAATACTGCGCCACTTGCGTATAGGTGATTCCCTTCATGCCCCCCAAAACCGCGTAAAAAAATACAATGCCCATTCCTATGAACACGCCGGTGGTAATTTCCACTTCCAGAAAACGGGAAAAAACAATACCCACACCGCGCATTTGACCCGCTACATAGGTGAAAGAAACGAATAAGACGCAGATCACCGCAACCAATCGGGCAAAGTCAGAATAATAGCGATCGCCAACAAAATCTGGGACGGTATATTTTCCAAATTTGCGAAGGTAAGGCGCAAGTAGCAAGGCGAGTAATACATAACCCCCTGTCCAGCCCATCAAATAGACCGCACCGTCGCGTCCGACGAAAGATATGATTCCCGCCATAGAAATGAAAGATGCAGCCGACATCCAATCGGCGGCTGTTGCCATGCCATTGGCAAGAGGGGGCACGCCACCCCCGGCGACATAAAAATCATCCGTGGTTCCGGCACGCGACCAAATAGCGATCCCTATATAAATTGAAAAAGTAACACCCACAAAAATATAGGTTAGAGTCTGAACATCCATAATTATTTTTCAGACTCCGGCTTAGAATAGTAGGTGTCGTCAGGGGTATATTCGTCGCGGTCTTCATCAACACCATATTTATGGTCGAGTTTGTTCATCTTATAAACGTAGATGAAAATAAGAATGACGAAACAATATATAGAACCCTGTTGCGCCATCCAGAAACCCAGTTTGAATCCAAAAAACCGGACGTTATCAAGAACATCGACAAACAAAATTGCCATGCCAAAAGAAACCAAAAACCAAATGGCCAGAAGAGAAAGCACCAGACGGATGTTTTCCTTCCAATAGGCTTTTGCCTGCGCGCTGTGCGAATCGCTCATAACTAAACTTTAAGTTAATTGGCTAATAGCCCTAGAGCCTAGCAAAAGGAGAAGTGATTATCTACCACCTTTAAAATTTCAAAAATCAAGAATGTTTGGATGCGACCAGGAGGGAGTTTTTTTTAGGACAGAGAAAACCTCAATTTAGGTTTTAGCATTACAACTCTTTTCTGTTACGTCGTTCTTGTATCCCCATAACCCCTGCTGCCAGAGGGAATAAGCTAACAAAATACCACATTAAAATAGTGGCCCAATACTCACCCGTGTCGGCAACAGAATCATAAATTTCGTGGCAGGTGCGGTTTCGGCCAGAGAAACATTCCACACTTCCCGTAAGCAAAGACCAGACAAGTAGCGCAAACATCATTACCGCCAACACCATAAAAATGAAGATGGTTTTTTTATAGTAAATATTAAAACCATCCAACCCGCGGTTGTTATCGCTGCCCTCGCCCAGCCGGATAAAAAGTGCCGCAACACGGGGAGCAATACCGAAAGTCAGCCAACATAAAACACCCAGCATAAGAAACCTGAAATAGGGATCCAGAAATACAGGGAATTCCATAAAATAAATAATTCTGGCAAATAAGATCGAAAGAAAAAGAAACCCCACAATAATGAGTTTTAAATTATCGTCACTATTGTATGGGGGGGTGGTGCCGGGGGGAGAGGGTCGAATATCGTTTGCGACCTCTTTTTTTCGTTCCTGCACATCTTTGTAGCGGGCAAAGATAATCCCACAATGAGTGCAGGCGTCAGAAACAGGCTGCTCAAAACTGCATTTAGGGCATTTCATCATAAATGTTTAATCTGAATAAACAGGAATTCCCCGGCGGGCAAAAGCCGATACTGGCTTAATTTAACATAACTCACTAAAAAAGAGATGCATGAGCGGGCGTGCATTCTATTCACTTCGATACAAATAAACCTTGACTTTGATAATCATTATCATTATTATGGGAAAAAGTAAGAGCTTTGGTTACCAGGAAACCTTAAAAATAGGGAGAAACAAATGATAGAACTTAAATATAACGAGTCCAGCCAATTACGGGTCCGTTTAGCCATCCTCGAATCTCAGCTAACAATGGCAAACAATAAATTTGAACAACTTAAAAAAACAAACAAAGACAAAAATTCAGGCACCAAACCATTTGAAGTTATGTAAGAAGGTTTTTTCAGTAAGACGCCCCTCCTTATATTAATTTGTTAGGTGGAAAATGCGTCTTGAAGTTTAAGCAACGCCAAATTAACAAACCCTCATAACCCTTTCCCTGTGACCGGGACTCCGCGTGCCCGTGCCCGTGTGCGTGGTAACCAACCTTAACTCTCGTGCCCCAAAGGGGTAATACCAACCTGGGCAATTACTTTCCCCAAATGACTGGCATCTACCCCAATAAATGGAAACAGTTTGTATATAGGCTGAAACAATTTTATCCAGATATCATTTCTAAAACCGTTGTCAGGATTAATGAATCCGGGACGAAAAATATATTTTCGGGTCAGGGTAGATTCTATTAATAGTCTTTCTGCCCTTCCCTTGGCTTTGGCAAACAAAAAAGGTGAACGCTCTTTTTGGTCTGCCCCCTGCGCACCAAACAGACAAAACGTGATGTCATTTTTCAGTTCTTTTATTAGGGCGGCTTGATAATCTACAGTGATCTTCCAAAAATTTTCTTTCGACACTTTGTTTTGATAGACACCCAGGCAATAGTAAACCACATCCATTTTTTCCAGCTCATTTTTTAGAACCGAGAAATCGAGAAAGTTTTCATGTTCAATTTCTTTAAGCTTTGAATGAGTTTTTCCGGTGGACCTTCTGCCTATAATCAACACATGGGTGATTTGATCAGAGCCCAAACAATAGTTGAGGACTTCAGACCCAACCATTCCCGTTGCACCCAATATAAGAACATTCATTTTTTGCGGGCTTGTAGCACTTTTGGTATTGGAGTTTTAATTTTAAGGGTTTCCATTGTGGGTATAATTGGCTTGAACTTGCGGCCATTGTAGGTGAGATCCATTGATCCTAATGCTGAGATTTAGCCGTAAGCGGATTGAAGTTTTGAAAATGACCTGTAGTTAAAATGAGCTTATCGTCTTCATTTTAAGATCATAAATTTAGGGCCATAGCACGTGATTAAATTGTTCCCAAGCAGCATTGGCATATTCTTTGTCAATTTGACTTGCGTGCGCGATCAAACCCTGAACATGATTGCGCAATCCATAGATGCTTTTGAAACCTTTTTTATTCGCGTGCTGAACAGGGCCGATATTGGGATGATTTATGAAATAAAGGTGCTGACGAATATTGTCCCGAAACTTCTTCGTTAACCGTGGTTCAGCACCGTCTACCAACAAACCAAGAACAACTTTTCTCGAGCCGGGAGAGGAAATTTTTGTCTTCGTTAAATTAGGTTTAAAACCGTATTTTAACAATTCAGCATATATTTTGGGGATCACTGTTTGCGATTTATTACGATTGAATTCCACTGATGTGGTGGAAAATGTTAGATCATCTGCATATCGTGTGTAAGCCAGATCAAAATCATTAGCAACTTGTCTGATACTGGCATCAAACGCGGTCATAGATAGGTTGGCTAGCATCGGACTGGTTGGCGCACCCTGAGGTAGATGCCCGAGTTGTTCCTTTTGATAGGAACTTATCTTTTCGAAACGGTAAGAGCGTGCGCTCCATCGCCTTGACCACCGCGCGTAGGAAGGTTGCCCTAGTCGAGTGCAAAGTCTTGCTAGTTCGAACGCAATAAGCGGTTGGTATCCAATTCGACTAAAAACGTGGTAAACACTCTGTTCGCTGATAGACTCGAAGAAGTTCACGATGTCCAGTTTTATGAGCCATTTGCTGGCGCAATGGTTAGCTGCTGCCTCAGCAATATTATTGCCTTTTCCAAATGCAACACTTGCTGCATGCGGAGGAACAAGTTGGAGGATATTGGTGTTGATCCATCGGTGGACGGCCATCAGTCTAGGGTCAGGAACGCAAATTATTCGATAGCGCTGTTTCTTTTCGTTTGGATTTTGACGTTTGCGAATCCGAAAACGACGATAAGGCTCGGACTCCACGCGCTCAACACACCTTCTCAAGAAACTGTAGTTGACACCAGTTAACTGGGAGAGATGTTTCAGGGTGAAGATAGGGGGTGCGCCGGGGGTACGTTCCAGTAACATTTTACCTGTTTCCGCCGCATTCTTGACAATTGTTTCGTCACAACCAGCTGTACTACCAGAGTCCACATAAGATCGAGAGCGCCAAGGAGTCATTTACTTTGACCGCGGTTTATGCGGAAAATAGGCAAGGCACTAGGGAAGACTTCGCACCAACTAGTGGCTTGGCTATATTTTGCAACAGAAGACTGCTTAAACGTAGGCAGGTGGAATCCACCGCCCGAAGCTTTTCCCCCTCGCGGGAGAAAGCCGTACTGTATTATGTAATACAGCATTAGCTAAATTTCTCCATTGGCGCTCTCAAACTGTTTGGAAAGTAAAACCTTTCATTAGACACATATCTTGTTGTCACCGCTTTCGTCTGATTTCGCAAAAATTTTAGTTCGCGATAGGCATCAGGCGTCAGTTTATTATTTTGGTCAATCCAGCCGTCCTTGTATGCACGTTCTAAAACTTTGATCGTTTCAGCTAGGCCAAGCCCGCTTCGGGCTGAAGCTGCTTCAGCTGTCCGAGGACGCTTCTTCAATGCAGCTAAGATCAGGATTGATAGACCATTTTTCGGGTGCAGACCAG
Source organism: Nitrospina sp. (assembly GCA_018665625.1). The sequence goes on from JABJCF010000323.1 coordinate 18,426, forward strand.
AGCGATGTACTAATTCACTGATTTTGTTTTCTCGTAAAATCTCCAGTCTTTTTGCTAGTTCAGTTTTTTTGTTTTCGAAATCAATAAGCTTCACAGTGCTTGTTACCCTGGACGGAAAAAGTGGTTGCCAATTACGGCTACTTTTAAAAAGCATTCGCGGGCCATTGTTTGGCATACCATGAGCGAAAGCAATAAGGGCACCTATTTCACCATAGCCCAAACGAGGAATAGTCATTTCTGAATCCCGAGGTCCATATCGTTCGCACAGGGATAAAAATTCGTCTGTTCCATAGGGAGAGAGAATTGAAAGTGTAGGGCAAGCTTTGACCTGCCTAATAGTCGGGCAGCACTGATGGTTTTCAACCTTTTCAATGCCTTGCGGAGTAGCTGCATAGCAAACTACCTCAAATCGTAGAAATTTTCCTGACCACCAGCTCTTTGTGGTTGCAAGCCGCCAAGCTGCGTCTAGATAAATGCTCGATTGATTACCCGTTCCAATAAAATCAGTGACAAGCACAAACCTCCTGATTCTCTTCTTTCGAATAATATTAGGACCGGGATGATCAAAAAAAAACTGTTTGCGCTGCCTATTTATTTGCGTAATGAGATTTGCAACGATCCCCTCGCTCCCGGTCTCATGCCGACCATAATGTTGAGATTGAACCGGAGAAGGTCCTGCTCCATATGCTCTTTTAACTTTGGTATTAGATTCTTTAAACAAACGGTTCGCGACTCCCAACCGAGTTCTAATCTTTCTTTCCGCGTAGAGTGCTACCAAATTTTCTGGGTTATCCTCGAGGCTTAGAATAAGCTTACTGAGTTCATCCTGGAATGTGTCTGCTGAAACATACAAGATGTTTTGCAGAAGACGACGAGCTATCAATTCGTCGTTGCCATCAAATTGCCCAAGCCAGGCAACAACACTATCGTCTGTTAAATTTAGTCGCATTCAACATCCTTTGATATATGAAGTCCGCTAATATTTAATTTGCAGGTGTCAGCATTTAGAAGGGCTTTCTATGCTTGCGGGGATAATTTTCCTGAACCATTAAATAAGAAATGATATGTTTTAAGCTGTTAAGAGTTCAGGCATTTCATTCCAAGTTTTTCCCTCTAGAGTTCGCCCAGCTTTTTTCTTATTAGTTCCACCCCATTGTTTAAAGAAAAAAGGTGTGTTGGCTTTTAGGCATTGTTTTCGAATATCTGTCACCCAGTGAGGTTTCATGGGTCTTGCCCCAGGTCCTGATTCGCCCCCTACAATTACCCAGTCCATGCCTTTAAGATTTATCTTTGCTAAAGGTCCTAACAAAGGTTCTAAAGAAAGGAATTTTATTTTAGCTCTTGTTTTTCGGAGATGTTTAATTCGATATAAATAATCTGAACTTTCAATGCTTACCCCCATCCAGATATTAGGTGACCAGGTTAGTTCCTTATTAATTTGTTCTAACCTTTCAGCTCTCTTTGTCAAGACTTGGAACTGGTGTTGAGTTGCGCGGTTCATGACATCAAAAACACGTTGGATGAACTCAAGAGGTACATCCTCGTGAAATAAATCGCTCATGGAATTAACAAATACGATTTGAGGCTTTTTCCATTTTAATGGAATTTCTAATGCATGAAGATGGAGAGTGGTTTCAAAACCGTTGCGGTAATTTGGTGACCCCATAGCCTGAAGTCGTTGGGCCATTCTTTCTGCATAGCAGAATTTACAACCAGGGCTGATTTTTGTGCATCCTGTTACTGGATTCCAAGTTGATTCGGTCCATTCAATTGTAGATTTTGCCGCCATGATTTAATTTTGGAAATCCTATAAATTTTCTTACAAGTTCTCTCAATTAATTGTATTTTCGCAAAAAAAAGCCCAAATTACCATTGATTTTATTGATTAAAGTGCTACTTTTAAACCTGTATCTTTGGAGTTCCTAAAAAAATATCCTTTTAGGCAATAGAGTCGATTTTAAAGGGATGAGGTTTAGTGTGTGAAAATATAAATGGTAGAG
>JABJCF010000324.1 GCA_018665625.1 Nitrospina sp.
AAAAGAACTTAAGAAGTAAGGAAAGAATGTACAAGAATCTTAAATGGCGAATCCTTTTAATCCTCCTTACCATATCGGGGGCCGTTGCTTTAGCTTATCCTCTCAATGAAAAGATTTCTTTGGGATTGGATTTGCAGGGCGGCATGCATCTGGTTCTCGAGGTCAAAGTTGAAAAAGCGGTTGAAGCTAGCCTGGAACGTTTAGCTGATGATATCAAACGTGATATTGGCGAAGAAGATTTAGAAGTCGACCGCATCAAAGCTAATTTCGAAAAACTACAAATCAACATCCGAATGGTGGACGCTTTGGATCTTCCTCCTGTAGAAAAGGTTATGGAAGGTTATGGCTTTTTTAAGAAGATCAGCCAGGATTCGGATGGCTTGGGATTTATATATGAGCTGGATCAGGATCAGGTAAAGGAGATTGAACAAAATGCTGTGAGCCAGGGACTGGAAACAATCCGCAATCGTGTGGATCAGTTTGGTGTTTCCGAACCCACCATTCAGGTGCAGGGAGAACGCCGCATTCTGGTCCAATTGCCTGGGATAAAAGATCCTGAGCGAGCCATCAACCTAATTGGTAAAACCGCGCGGTTGGAGTTCAAGCTGGTAGATCAAGAAAACAGCCTGCAAGAAGCCTTGTCTGGGAGTGTTCCAGAGGAATCAGAGATTCTATATACGCGAAAAGAAAATAAAGAAACTGGCGAGGTTACTAAAGAACCCTACCTACTAAAGAAACGCACGGTATTAACGGGCGAAACATTGACCGGTGCGGAAGTCAGGTTTGATGGGGATTTTAATGAGCCCTATGTTGCGCTTAATTTTAACAGTGTCGGGGCGATGATCTTTCATGAAGTCACACGTGAAAATGTCAGAAAACGCCTCGCCATTGTTCTCGATGACAATGTTTATTCCGCTCCAGTAATTCAGGATGCCATTCCGGGAGGACGGGCTCAGATAACCGGTCAGTTTTCTTCGGAAGATGCCCGCGACCTGGCAATCATATTACGGGCAGGAGCATTGCCTGCTCCTGTAGTGATTCTCGAAAACAGAACGGTAGGTCCTTCTCTGGGACAGGATTCGATCAACAAAGGACTTAACTCAATCATTTTTGGCGGGATTCTGGTGGTTGTGTTCATTCTTATTTATTATAAGTTGTCAGGTGCGATTGCTGTCACGGCTTTGTCCTTAAATATTGTTCTGCTTGTGGGAGCCCTGGCTTACTTTGGTGCAGCGCTGACTTTGCCGGGTATTGCTGGAATCATCCTCACCGTAGGTATGGCGATCGACGCTAACGTGCTTGTCTTTGAGAGAATTCGTGAAGAAATTAAAATTGGCAAGACCGTCAGAGCAGCCATTGAAGCAGGTTTTTCCAAGGCGTTTCGCACTATTGTCGATGCAAATATAACCACCTTTATTGCCGCGGTAGTGTTGTTTCAATTTGGCACAGGACCCATTAAAGGGTTTGCAATTACCTTATGTATTGGCATTGCAGCAAGTATGTTTACGGCTGTGTTTGTAAGCCGCACATTTTTTGATTGCACTATGAGCCAGAAAAAACTTGATAAATTGAGTATCTAATTATGCAATTGTTTAAAGATGTAACCCATATAGATTTTATGGGGAAGATTCAGACCGCAAAAGTGTTTTCTGCCATATTGATTCTGGCCGGATTGGTCTCTATTGTGATTTCGGGAGGCCTTAAATATGGAATCGATTTTGCCGGAGGAACTCTTGTTCAATTGCAATTCAAAAGTCCACCCGATATTGAAGTGATTCGTGATGGTCTTAAAACCATTGGGATGGGCGAAAGCACCATTCAGGAGTTCGGTTCGAAAAAGGATATTCTAATAAGAGTAGAGCGGTCTGAAGAGAAGCTGGAAGCCGTTGGCGCTATGGTTAAGCGTAGTCTCTCTGAAAAATTTAATGTCGATGAGATCACCCTGGAAAGGGTGGAGATGGTGGGGCCCAAAGTAGGCAAAGATTTACGCGAAAAAGCGTTGCTCTCAATCCTTTACGCGATAATAGGAATTGTAATATATATTTCATGGCGCTTTGAGCTTCAATATGCAATAGCCGCGATTATTGCATTGATACATGATGTCCTGGTAACTATGGGAGCGTTTTCGATTTTCGATAAGGAGTTTACGCTTGTCATCGTGGCAGCCTTTCTGACCATCATCGGCTATTCACTCAACGACACCATAGTTGTGTTTGATCGCATACGGGAAAACCTGCGCCGCAAGGGAAAGTTTTCCACTACCGACATTATAAATGCCAGTATTAATCAGACATTGAGTCGAACCTTGCTGACTTCGGGAACCACTTTGTTAGTGGTATTGGCGCTGTTCTTTTTTGGCGGCGAAATCATTCATGATTTTTCTTTTGCTTTGCTGATAGGAATTTTTGTAGGAACCTATTCTTCCATTTTTATAGCAAGTGTGTTTCTGGTTTATTGGGATTCCCGGGCAACCGCCCGCCGCTAGCGGCCTCTTGTATCCCGCGCCTCGGTGGGAGAACCTGCATCAAGTTCAGGCTGCGAAAACCCGTTTGATAGGCTTATGGACCCAGTTTGAGTGGTGAAAAGTGGAATCATTTGCATTTCACTCAAAGCCCATGCTACATTTTTTTTCAATTCCCTTTCTGAGATGGAGAATTATGACCGCTTCGCCAAAGATACAGCTTCAACAATTGGTCGACTTGCAAGCCGTTGACGATCAAATTTCTGAGCATAGAAATATTCTTGAAGATATTCCACGCCAATTAGATTCCGCCCGTGCGGAACTGGAAGAAAAGAAAAGTATTCTAAAAGTTGTGAAGGATGAGATAGAAAGCTTACAAAAGCAGCGAAAAGATTTGGAGATGGAAGTGCAGGGGGAAAATGATCATATGGCAAAAGCAAAAACCAAACTTCCTGCGGTCAAAACCAATAAAGAATACACCGCCATTCTTTCTGAAGTCGATGCGATTAAGGAAAAAGTTTCCAAAATTGAAGACCAGGAACTCGAAATCATGGAAGTTTTAGAGGTGAAGGCTAAAGAGATTCCTGGCGTGGAAAAAAAATGCAAAGAAGAAGATGCATATTTTAACGACTATCAGCAAAAAAAAGAAGCGGAAGAAAAAAGATTCAAGCAGGAACTGGAAGAATTGATTATAAAAAGAAAATTAATAACCGATCAAGTGGATACGGTTATCTTCAAACGATATGAAAAAATTTGTAATTCACGCGATGGCAGGGCTGTAGCAGGTCTTCGCGAAAATATTTGTCAGGGATGTTTCCAGCAGGTGTTACCGCAAATGGTCATTGAAATAAAAGTTGGAGGAAAGATGCATCAATGCGGTGGTTGTCTGCGATTTTTATATTGGGATGAAGTTTCTGAAACTCAAGTGCCGAAGTAAACTGGGTGATCGCTGTCTTGACCTTTGGGTCAAGAGAGAGGAAAGTCCGGGCTCCACAGGGCAGGATACTCCGTAACGCGGAGTGAGGGCGACCTTAAGGAAAGTGCCGCAGAAAATACACAGCCTACCCG
>JABJCF010000325.1 GCA_018665625.1 Nitrospina sp.
GCACCCAGATATTCGTGCCATTCCAATGTGGTTGCGTTTCCGTCATGAATGTTGCGTCGTACCTGTTCGTCGAGAGCATAAACCAGTTGTTGCCCGGTGGTGGCTCCTGCAAAGGCGGTACGGTTAAACAGAGTGCCTCCGAACCGGCGAAAATCTAGATGGCCTTCTCCTGTGCGGTTAAAGGCTACCCCCATACGGTCCATCAGATGAATGATAGCGGGTGCCTGAAAACACATATCGCGAACCAGAGGTTGATGAGCTAGAAAGTCTCCCCCCTTGATCGTGTCATAAAAATGTTTTTCCGGAGTATCTCCTTCGTTTTTCGCATCAATGGCAGCATTGATTCCGCCCTGGGCGCAAACTGAATGAGATCGTTTTAAAGATTGATAGGACACAACAGTCACTTCGCCATTTCGTTCACAAAACTTCATAGCGAGGGCCAGACCTGCCAACCCACCTCCAATAATTACGATTTTTTTCTTGCGGTTCATCATAGTCTTAACCTGCCACCGTGGCTTCTACTGGAATCGGATTCATATTGAATTCGAGAACTGTTGCCAGACCCAAAAATGTTAAACCTAAACCCATAGCAGCAAATACGATCGCTCCATTTCGTTGAGCGTTTTTTCCAATAAGAATTCCCCAAGAGACACAAAATCCCCAAAGGCCATTGCTGAAATGAAAAGTCGCAGAGACAATGCCGATGGTGTAAATCACAATTCCCTGCCAGGTTTGAAATTCTCCATTTAGAATATCCATCAAAAAAGGTGCGGCTTCAAAATGGTGTTTGCCTTCCCATAATTTGGCTCCAACCGTGGTCCCCATATGGTAAATGAGGAAAACAAACGTTATGGCACCCGTTAAACGTTGCATGGTGTAAAGCCAGTTTCGTTGGTGTCGGTAGCGTAACAGGTTGGTCTGACCAATGTGCACTACATAAAAACCCATCAACGAATGAAACAGCAGCGGAATATAAATAAAGCCAATTTCAATGAATAACAGAAAAGGTAGATTGTTGAGTACGTCAATACTCAATTGATAAGGCAAAACCCCAACTGTTCTAAGGGAGTTAATAGATAAATGAATAACGAGAAAAGCTCCAATAGGAACTATTCCCGTGAGGGAATGTAGTTTTAATAGAAGATAATGTATTTCGTCTTTAGAAGGTCTGGTCATAAGGAGATATTATTAGAAAGTGGTAGTAAACAAAATTTCCACAAAGAAGGTAAATCCAGACTTGTTTTACATTCTTGCGCAAAAATGGGCATCGTACAAGGATAAACCCTGAAAAAAGGTAAATAAGGGATTTTTTAGGATTGCCAGAGATAAGGAACTATTAGAAGTCAGCCTCAAGGATGGGGCGTTGCTTGAAATCGGGGTTGATCGGTTTGTCTTGGGTGCAGATTTTTAGATGCACGGGATCTTTAACATACAAATCCACAAAACCGCATCTGCCACAGACACTCGGTTGCAGCGGTACGTTTTTTTCTATACCGTGATCCTGCCGGACAACGACCACCAGATCCATTGTTTTACTGTTTCTGAGGCCGATGTCACCTTTAAGAATACTTTTTTCCCCGCATTTGCTGCAGGTATCCCGGTTGTCTGCCATGCCGGGGCTCCTTTGCTTTGTCGAGCGGTTAATTATTTTTACTAGCTGGGTTTAATTGTAGCACAACAAAACGAAAATCTATAAAAAGCAATTTAACCTGCGGTTGCCCCCAAAACATTTTCTGGAACTTGTATGCGGCTCACTATAGCTTCGGCTTCGTGCATCAATTCCATTTCCTCATTAACCCGTTCTCGTAGCTCTTTGCCTGCATGAAAGCTTGGTTTGCGACGAACTGGTAAATGGATCACTTCTCCTGTTAACGGTTTTTTTGCTACTCGGGCTTTGTATTCATTGACCTTAAATGAACCGAACCCTTGCACAACCACTCGTCCATCGGTAGCTAGAGCATCCATAATGGAATCCAGGAACGCACCGAGATAGGTTTCTGCATCTTTTTTAGTGATATTCATTCTGAAAGCCAGCTTGTCTACTAGTTGTACTCGTGTCATGATCCCTCCCACTCAGTAATCAGTTAAAGAATGTTACAATTGAGTTAAAGCAAAATTCGGACCAAAACTTTTTTTATTTTATAAGTTCAATTTTTTCAAGTTGTTAGTTGAAAAAAGGAAAAATTTCCCGATAGGAGTTCAGTATGATAAATAATAAAAGTGTTAACTTATGTGCACAGTTTAAGAGACGCTTATCCAATGGATTTCAGCCGGAAGAGCTGTATATACGCCTCATAAAAGGGATGGGACTAAATCGTGACATTTAAAAATATATTGGTTTATTTAACGCACCCCCATGTCGATGCCTGGAACTTTAAACCCGAACACGCAGACCTTTTGAAGTCTCTTATTCCAGGAGCAGAGATTCGAGTGTGTGTAAACTCAAAGGAATTCAAAGACAGGTTGACCGAGGCTGATGCAGCTCTTGTTTGGTTCTTCAAGGAAGAGTGGTTGATGAATGCGCCCAAGCTAAAGCTAATTGCGACCCCTGCTGCAGGTAATGAATGGATTCCGTGGCAGCCCCCGGAAAATTTAAAACTTTCATTTGGAGGGTTTCACGGACCGATGATGGCAGAAAGCGTTATTGGCGCGATGCTGCATTTCCTGAAAGCATTTCCTTTATCAACAAAGATGCAGAGGAAGAATAAATGGGCCCGTATAAAAATTTCAAAGAAGCAGAAATCTCTTTATAAGGCTCGGGTTACTATTTTAGGCTTTGGTAAAATTGGCAATACTCTGGCCAAACTCTTAAAACCGTTTGGTTGCC
>JABJCF010000326.1 GCA_018665625.1 Nitrospina sp.
AGCTCATTGCCTAATGTGAATATTTTATTGGCATATTCCAAAACGGCTTTGCCCGCTTCTGTGAGAATTAGTCGCTGGCCTTTTCTTTGAAACAGGTTTTGGTTTAGGGATCCCTCCAGGTTTTTAATTTGGGTGCTGATGGTGGGTTGGCCAATCCCTAATTTCTTTGAGGCGCCATTGATGCTGCCTTCTATTGCCGTAATCCAAAAATAATAAAGGTGGTGATAGTTTAGCCAGGCCATGATTTTAGGTTTTTATAGTTTGAAAAAAACGAATTAATTTTAATAAATTATCGAATATTAATAATTTGAAATTTAGAATATCATGGTTATTAGAGATTGAAAATATAAAAGTATGAAACCTTGTTTAGCCAACAAGGTTTCTAATGGCCGGGGTAGAAATCCCCCCTCCTCAATGCCCCGGCCATTTTATTAATAGGGTTTTTAGGAGATCAATCATGAAACCGATCAATGAATTTATGCGCTCCCCTGTCATCGAAATTGAAGCGCAGAGGACTGTTGAAGAAGCCGCCAAAATGATGTTTGAAAAAAAGATCGGCTCGCTCATCGTGAAAGAGGGCGATGACCATGTGGGTATTCTCACTAAGTCCGATATTGTTAGCAAAGTGGTGGCCCAGGGCAAAGACTCTAAGGGTGCGAGCGTCAGCTCGGTGATGTCGAAGCCGATTTTGTCCAAGGATCAATATGTGCAAAGAAGTGAAGCCAATGAGTTCATGCTTCGACATAGAATTAAATATTTAGTGGTAACCCAGGGAAAAACGATTATTGGGATCATTACAACCAAAGATCTGGTTTCCTAGTTTATTGGGTGAGTAACTTTTAAGAGTCGACGCTGAATGAGAAAAAAGTCAGGAAAAATATATCTAGCTCCCTGGGAAAAGGCCTTCGACAGGGTCTTGACTCCTCTTGAACATTTTATTCACCGTCAAACCACCAGTGCCATACTGCTCATGGTTTGTGCTGTCGTGGCACTTTACCTCGCCAATAGCCGCTGGAGCGAAGACTACCATCATCTTGTAGAATTACCTTTTGTTATCGGATTCGAAAACTTTATTCTTTCGATGTCTCTCCATCACTGGATCAACGATGGCCTGATGGCGATCTTTTTTTTCGTTGTGGGATTAGAGTTAAAGCGTGAGGTTCTGGTGGGTGAGTTGGCCGACCCCAAACAAGCGTTGTTGCCCATCATCGCTGCTGTTGGCGGAATGGCCGTTCCTGCTCTAATTTACTTTGGGATTAACCCTTCGGGCCATACTGCAGATGGTTGGGGAATTCCGATGGCTACAGATATCGCTTTTGCCTTGGGCACGCTTGCTCTTTTGGGTAACCGCATCCCTAAAAGCCTGCTTACTTTTTTGGTCGCCCTGGCTATTGTGGATGATTTGGGCGCGGTTATTGTCATCGCATTATTTTATACCGAGTCATTGGACTGGAATGCCCTGGCAGCAGTGTTCGTTCTTTTGGGCGCCTTGGTCAGCCTCAACCTGGGGGGAATTCGCCAACCCTTACCCTATGTATTACTTGGTGCACTTCTTTGGGGTGCCATGCTTAAAAGTGGAGTCCACGCCACGTTGGCTGGAGTTTTCCTGGCGTTCTCTATCCCAATGCGTCCGAAATACGATCCCGAACAATTCCTGGCTCATGTAAACACAACGCTCACACAAATTAGAGAGGCTTTTAATCGCGAACACAACGTCATTAAGAATGAAGAAATGCGAACCAAAATTGAGGCTCTAGGCGAAGGGGTTCAATTGGTTCAAGCTCCCGCTCAGGTTTTGGAACATAAGATGCATTTACCCTCAGCGTATCTGGTCATCCCCATATTTTCTTTGGCCAATGCGGGAATTCCTATTGAATGGGAATCTCTTGGGGCCAGTATCACCCACCCGGTAGCTTTCGGGGTTATGGCAGGTTTGATCCTGGGGAAACTGATTGGTGTGACAGGTTTCACCTGGGTTGCGGTGAAGATGGGGTTTTGCCAATTACCCCCCGAGCTGAACTTTAAGCATATTCTGGGTGCCGGGCTTATGGCGGGCATCGGTTTTACCATGTCAATCTTCATCGCTGAGCTTGGCTTTGCGCATCACCCTGAAGATTTATTGATGGCAAAAACCGGGATACTTTTAGCCTCTCTCATTGCGGGAGTAGCGGGTTATGTTTGGTTATATCTTTCTTGTCCCAAACCTTCAGAAACCTGATTCACTTTCAACGCTGGCAAGGTACAGGCGTTGTTTCCCAACCCCTCCCCACTCGAAACTCGAATCGCCGCGTTACGATTAACAAGTCGAGCTGGGTGGTGAGACTTGTGGTTAATTGAATTTTATGGCTTTATTCGGCCTCCACGGCTAGTGGTTGATAAAAGCTTTTTTAGCTGGTATTAAATAGCATTATGAGCAACTTTGTTCACCTTCATCTTCATACTTCCTACAGTTTGTTGGACTCTTCCATTCGCCACGAACCGTTGATCAAGCGGGCGGCGGAGTTTGGGATGCCTGCGGTTGCCATGACCGATCATGGAAACATGTTCGGTGCTGTGGAGTTCTACAACACGGCCAAAAAGCACGGCGTCAAACCCATTCTGGGCTGCGAGGTGTATGTCGCCCCTGAGAGCCGGCACGAAAAAAAATCGAAAGACAACCTGCGCGATGCTTCTTATCACCTGATCCTATTATGTGAAAATGATACGGGATACAAAAACCTGTTGCGTCTCATCACCAAGGGCTATCTGGAAGGCTTTTATTACAAACCGCGTATTGATAAAGAACTGCTTGCGGAATATTCTGAAGGTTTAATTGCATTGAGTTCCTGCATCCGCGGAGAGGTGGCGCACAATGTCAACCGCGAGAATGTTCCCCGTGCCACCAAGGTTGCCGCTCAATATGCGGAGATCATGGGTCCGAATAATTTCTTCCTCGAACTGCAAAACCACGGCTTGGAAAATCAGGACCGTATCAACAACGACATTGTTGGGATCGGAAAAAAACTCGACATCCCTATCGTTGCGACCAACAACTGTCATTACCTCGATAAAAAAGATTTTCGGGCGCATGAGATTCTTCTCTGTTTGCAGACGGGTAAAACGATCAACGACCCTTACCGCATGCAATACCCGAAAGATGAGTTTTATTTCAAGTCTCCAGAAGAGATGGCGGAAATATTCAAGGAAACACCGGAAGCCATCGAGAATACCGTCAAGATCGCGGAACGTTGTAACGTCGAACTCGAATTCGACAAACTCAATCTTCCGGATTACCCAGTGCCTGAGTCTTATACGCTGGAAACGTATCTTGAAGAGATATCCCGCGAAGGACTAAAAGGGCGCTTTGGTGAATTGGAAAAACTGGGAGTCGATTTTGATAAGGCGAACTATGAAAGCCGTCTTGATGAAGAGTTGGGCATCATCAAGCGAATGGGGTACCCGGGTTACTTCCTCATCGTATGGGATTTTATCAAGTACGCGAAGGAAAAAGATATTCCGGTGGGGCCGGGTCGTGGTTCTGCGGCGGGCAGTGTTGTGGCTTATGCTTTGAAGATCACTGACATTGACCCCATGCAATACGATCTGCTGTTTGAGCGGTTTTTGAATCCGGAACGAGTGAGCATGCCGGATATCGATATCGACTTTTGTATGAATGGACGTGAGGAGGTCATAAAGTATGTGACCCATAAATATGGTGGCAACCAGAACGTGACGCAAATCATTACCTTTGGCAGCATGAATGCCAAAGGGGTGATTCGTGATGTGGGTCGTGTGCTGGATATGACCTACGGCGAAGTGGACAAACTTGCCAAGCTGGTGCCAAACAAATTAAACGTCACTTTGGATGATGCTTTCAAGGAAGAGAAACAATTCACTAAGCTACGCAAAGAAAACACAAAAGTTGCGGAGTTACTGGATATTGCAAAAAGTTTGGAAGGGCTGCAAAGGCATTGCTCTACCCATGCGGCGGGCGTTGTAATTTCTTCAAAAGCCTTGACTGAGTTTTGTCCGCTTTATAAAGGCGGGAATGACGAGGTAGTGACCCAGTATGCGATGGCCAGTGTGGAAAAACTCGGTCTGCTCAAAATGGATTTCCTTGGGCTGCGGACGTTGACGGTAATTCACCACGCGTTGAAGCTTATCAAACAGTCTAAAGGAGAAGACCTGGACATCAGCATGATTCCTCTCGATGATCCGGCTACTTACAAGCTTTTATGCGATGCCAGAACCCTGGGAGTGTTTCAGTTGGAAAGTTCGGGGATGCGCGACCTGCTGAAAAAACTAAAACCGGATTGTTTCGAAGATATTATTGCTTTGCTTGCCATGTACCGTCCCGGTCCACTGGAAAGTGGCATGGTGGATGATTATGTTAAGCGTAAGCATGGAACGATGCAGTTGAAATTTGATCTTCCGCAATTGGAAAGCATTCTCAAAGAAACTCAGGGAGTGATTCTTTATCAGGAACAGGTTATGAAAATCGCCAGTGTTTTAGCGGGATTCAGCCTGGGCGATGCGGATTTGTTGCGCCGAGCGATGGGTAAGAAGAAGGCCGAAGAAATGGCTGCTCAACGCGAGAAGTTTATGTCGGGGTCTAAAGCCAAAAGTATAGATGCCAAAAAAGCGCAGAAGATCTTTGACTTGATGGAGAAGTTTGCGGGCTATGGATTCAATAAATCTCATAGTGCGGCGTATGCTCAGGTTTCTTACCAGACGGCTTACCTCAAGGCCCATTATCCTCTGGAGTTTTTTGGCGCGTTGATCACCAGCGACATGGACAACACGGATAAGGTTTTGCGTTACATTCATGATTGTCGCGAGATGAAAATTACCGTGCAGCCGCCCGATGTGAATTTGAGCGACCGCGATTTTTCTGTTTCGGAAAATAAATTGGTGTTCGGATTGGGGGCGATAAAAAATGTCGGTAGCAAAGCCATCGATAATATTATTGAAGCTCGTAAAGGATTGGAAAAATTTAATTCTCTGATTCAGTTATGTGAAAGTGTGGACCTGCAACTGGCAAATAAGCGAGTGTTTGAAAGTCTGATAAAAAGCGGGGCCTGCGATTCATTGGGGCAGAGCAGGGCGCAAATGCTAAAAGACCTGCAGGCGTCCATGGAGCAAGGGCAGACCAAACAGCGCGATCAGCAACTGGGGCAGTCGAGCATGTTCGATACTTTCGCAGAAGATGTGGTGCCGGAGCAAGCCAATGGAAGCCAAGTAGAAGAGTGGGATGAGGCCGATCGCTTGAAATTTGAAAAAGAGAGCATTGGGTTTTATATAACGGGCCATCCGCTGGACGGATTCACTAAAGACCTTTCCTGGTTTACAGATGCTACATCGGCATCGGTTGCCGAAGCGGGAAGCAGCAAGTCGGTTAGCCTTGCTGGCATTCCTATTAAGCATCTCCCTAAGACCACTCGCAAGGGAGATAAGATGGGGATAATTACCCTGGAAGACTTGCATGGATCGATTGAAGTCATTTTATGGCCTGAAATTTACGCGGAAGTGGAAGCTCTTTTACTTGCGGAAGAACCTATTTTGGTCAAGGGGGAAGTAGATGCCGAAGGAAATATGCCGAAGGTTATTGCAAAGGAAGTTTTTCCATTGATCCAGGCAAAGCAACGGTTTCAGGGAAAGGTGATGATCCATTTCCGCACTTTGGGATTGGAAAAACAAACGCTTTTGGATGTTAAAGAAATTTTAGCGGCGAACAAGGGCAACAACGATACCCGATTGCATTTTATATCCCCCGATAATAAGGAGCGAGTGGTCACGGTTTCTGAAGACCTTCGCATCCAACCCTCCGATGAAGTGATCGAGCAAATCCAATCTTTATTGGGCGAAGACGCAATTATATTTGAATAATTGCTCCTGCTAAATATCATTTCCTGATTCATTTTTTTAGGTAATTTGTGCCATAATGGCCGCTAAATCTTTTAAAAAGCATCAACGGATTTTTTTAATACCTTAAGGAAATATGGAAGTTAAAGAATTTGCTTTGAAATATTTTTGTGACACCCTGCCCAATGGCTTGACCGTGGTTACGGTAGAGATGCCCCATATTCATACTATGGAAGTATCGATGTTCGTGCGCGCTGGGTTGCGATATGAGACCCTTCAGAATAATGGGATTTCGCATTTTCTTGAACATATGATGTTTCGTGGTAACGATAAGTACCCCAATTCGATTGCATTAAATATGGAATTCGAAAACATTGGACGCGATCTCAGAGCTTCCACCTTAGGCGAATACACGCAGTATGGGTTCAGTCCGCATATCTCACAATTGGATAAAGGTTTGGAATTGTTTTCTGAGTTTTTTTCTTCTCCCACTTTTCCCGAAATTGAATTGGAGCGGGGAATTATTCTTGAGGAATACTTTGAAGAACTCAATGAAGATGGCGTAAACATCGATATCAATAATCAAGCTTGTAAGCTGCTTTATCCTGAAACTCCTATGGCGTGGCCGACGATTGGGACCGAAGAAACAATAAAATCCATTCAAACAGAAATGCTGAGAGAATATTTTAACAAGCATTATGTGCCGGGAAATATGGTGTTGGCATTTGCGGGTCCCATAGAGCATGGGGAGGTCTTGGATCTTTCAAAGAAATATTTTTCCAGTCTTACGAATGGGGTAAAACCTATTTCTAAAGATCATTTTATTGGGAGTATCAATGAAAGGCAGGAGAAGCCAGGACTGCATTTTCAGGAGGACTCAGACAGCCAAATAGAACTGCAAATTTGTTTTCGCTCTTGCTCTTATAACGATCCCGATTTTCTTGTGCTAGCTTTGATAAGCCGGGTCTTTGATGATGGGTTCACCTCGCGACTTCAAAGGGTTTTGCGAGAGGAACGCGGATTGGTTTATTCCGTTGAATGCCGGGCGACCAGTATGTCTGATCTTGGAACAATGGACTTTGATGTTACCATGCGGCCAGAAAAAGTTTTGGAGGTGACGAGTGTCCTTCTTAAAGAAATAAAAACCTTTGCTAAAGAAGGGCCAACAGAAAGCGAACTGGCTCATATTAAGAAAAGGTATTATTTCGATCTCGATTCGGAGTTGGATGATCCCTATAAGCAGGTGGTGCGTTATGCATTTCCTCACCTTTATTCGAGAGAAATGTCTCTTGAAGAGGAAAGAGTATTAATAGAATCTATTTCTGCCAAGCAAATGCTTGAGGTTGCTGAAAAGGTTTTTGATTCAAATAATCTTAATCTTATCCTGGTGGGTCCTTATACTCCCGAACTAAAATTCCAGCTCGAAGGATTGGTTCAACAATTCTAATCCCAGTAATCAATATGTCCATTCAGAAGTATTGCCTCCTGCTCATTATTGTATTCGGAAATTTTGGTTGCTCTGCAAATATTGAGAGTTGCTTGGAGGACGGTAGTTGTGGTCCGGCAATAAAGGTAGCAAGTTATAACGATGCGCTGCCGGATAACCCCTTTGATCCTTTTTGGAATAATGCGCAGGCACCGGTTCCTACTTCGATAGAACTGGGGCCACAGATGATTACCAATCCTAAATGGCCTAACCCTTCCACCCGGGAAGTTTCTGTTCGGGCTGCCCGAAACAGCAATGAGTTGGTGGTGATGCTTGAGTGGAAGGACGACACTCGAGATGGAAACTTCGACCATTCATCTTTGTATGTAGACCGAGCTGCCATAATGTTTCCTGTGGAGGTTGGTGGGGAGCCACCCTCGATAACTATGGGTGAACCGGGTACTCCAGTGAATATCTGGCAATGGAAATCCATTGGCGGTGAAAGAGGTCAACCTGGAGTAAAAGCAAAAGAAGCCTTAGCCTACCAAACGGTTGAAGACTTGAATGCAGAGGGGTTCAGTACATTGACCTATCAAAGTATACAGAATGTTAAAGGAACAGCGCTATGGAAGGAGAATACCTGGCGTTTAATTTTTAATCGTGACCTTGTTGACGATGATGCTAATGATGTTCAGTTTGAGCAGTCTGTTTTAATGGCGGTGGCTGTGTGGAATGGTTCTAATAAAGAATTGAATGGGCAGAAGGGGGTTGCAGGTTGGATGCTATTGAAGTTTAGTTGATAGAGTTTACCTTCCCGTGTTTATTTTCCAGAGTCGTTTGGAACTTTTTCCACGGGGCCTGAAGGGCGGGAACTAATTTTTCTTTCAATTCATTTGGAACGTAATTGATTTTGTCCACAGGCCAACCTTCCACATTTCTTATATCAAGATTTTCTTTCTTGTAAGGTTCTAAAAGAGCTTCCTCAAATCCATAAACCAATGCAGAGGAATAAACGCGGTGGTATTGTTCTTCAATACTTTCCTCGGTATGTAATCCATTTATGAACTGATCGAAAAGGCTTTTGATGATAGGCTCTGCATGCTCGACAAAGTCAGGAGTCAGGGCGGCGCGCAATGTTGCGTAGGTGATTAATACATCCTGAAGCAGAAATTTTAACTCAGAACTTTCTTTTTTAGCCGGTCGGGTATTAATATTTAACAGCTCTTTTAGGGTCTTTATATTGCGGATCATATCGTAAATGATCGATTCTTCCCAACTGGCTTTATTCCAGACAAAAAATGCCCGTACAAAATTTGCCCGTCCCTTGGTGTCCCACATCTGTAATGCGGTAGTGGGGCGAATTTTATTGGAGTAGGGGATAGTCTCGCCCCATTTAGGGTCAACCAAGTCCAATCCATAGCGCCTGAAAACATTAGTGAAGTTTTTTTGATACAGGTTCATTAAGTGTTCGAAGTTTTCTTTGTCATCTAAAGGACTGTTTTGGGGAAGGCTTACAATTGAGTAAAGGCGAACAACATTTGTTCTGGCTTCGCCATCATCTAAAGCCACCATATAAGAACCGCCCCACATTCCGGCTGTAATAGGAGTGTCCAGATTATATTTTTCTTTCATCTGAACCGTTATATGAGACGCAATTTCTCTAAACAGATTGTGGAGATAGAAAAGGTTGACTCGATTTTTTTGGGAATAAAGATTTCCCGGCAGAATGTTGTATTGCGGCATGACGACAGGAGGTCGAGCCGGAAAAGCTTACAATAGCTCTCTGGCCAGACTTATTATTATACGGTGGTTAATAATTTAATAAATTATTTCGCGAATCAGTTAATAGCGTGAGTTATTGAGAATGAGCGGTTCGCGAGATTTCAGCTTGAGCTAGGTTCGTTTATGCTTACCGTATAGAGGTTAGTCTGTCACGGCACCTTTGCTGGCAGAGCTAACGAGTTTAGCGTATTTAGCTAAAACTCCTTTTTTGTATTGAATCTCTTTTGGTTTAAAATCTTTCCTTCGGTTATCAAGTTCTTCATTGGTTAATTCAACATCTAACTTATTATTTGCAATGTCGATATGAATTGAATCCCCATTCCTTAAAAGTGCAAGTGGTCCTCCTACCTGAGCCTCGGGTGCTACGTGACCTATGACTATACCATAGGTCCCTCCTGAGAACCGACCATCGGTAATGAGAGCAACCTTATCGCCTAGGCCTTTTCCGACAATGGCGGCAGTAGGAGCCAACATCTCGCGCATCCCGGGTCCGCCTTTTGGACCTTCAAAACGGATGACTACTACATCGCCGGCTTTTATTCGGTCTTCAAGAATTGCATCAAGGCATTCTTCTTCAGAGTCGAACACTTTTGCGGGGCCGGAAATATCACGGGTTTTTACTCCAGAAACTTTTGCAACAGCACCTTCCGAGCATAAATTTCCTTTCAAAACAACCAGATGCCCTTCAGTAGACTTGGGTTTGTCAATTGGAAGTATGACATTTTGATTTGCAGATGGCTCGTCGGGAATATCTTTAAGATTTTCAGCTACAGTTTTTCCGGTAACCGTAAGGCAATCTCCATGAATCATCCCTGCATTCAACATCATTTTCATTACTTGAGGAATTCCACCTGCATGGTGCAAATCTACTGCTACGTATTGGCCAGACGGTTTTAAATCGCAGAAAAGCGGGATTTTTTTCCGAATGGTTTCGAAGTCATCAATGGTCAATTCAACATCCGCCGAATATGCGATTGCCAGCAAATGCAAAACTGCGTTTGTGGAACCCCCTATAGCCATAATAACGGCTATGGCATTTTCAAAAGCCTCACGGGTCATTATGTCGCGCGGTAGAATATTCTGTTTGATCATATTCATTAGCGTTTCTGCGCAGAGCCCAGTGTTGAGTTCTTTTTCTTTATCTTCGTTTGCCATCGTTGAACTGTGGGGCAAACTCATTCCCATTGCCTCAAAAGCTGAAGACATGGTGTTGGCTGTGTACATCCCCCCGCAGGACCCGAACCCCGGGCAGGCGTGTTTTTCAATTTCGGTAAGTTGGTTTTGGTCAATGGTTCCTGCACCAAACTGCCCAACGGCTTCAAAAACGCTGACAACGGTCAGGTCTTTTCCATCCAGGTGCCCCGGTTTAATGGTTCCCCCGTAAACAAAAATTCCAGGAATATTGAGTCTTGCCATGCCGATCATGGCTCCTGGCATATTTTTATCGCAGCCTCCAATGCAGATAACCGCATCCATACTGGCGCCCCGACAGACGGTTTCGATAGAGTCAGCAATGACATCTCGACTGACGAGGGAACATTTCATTCCTTCTGTGCCCATTGAAATACCATCGCTGATGGTGATGGTGCCAAAGGTTTGTGGCATTCCACCTTCTTTACGAATTTGGTCGGCGGCAATGTCCGCCAGTTTGCCGAGTCCGGCATTACAGGGGGTGATATCGCTTTGTCCGTTCGCCACACCTACTATGGGTTTTTGAAAGTCATCATCGGAAAAACCGACAGCGCGAAGCATTGCCCGATTGGGGGCACGTCTATCGCCCTGGGTGACTTCCTTGCTTTTAGAGTTTAACGATTCGGATTTTTGCGACATAAATAACTCCTGAGTTCAAAATACAAATTTCTTTAACCATTTAAGATAAAGATACTTGTCATTATATGATGGTTTTGAGACGAATTATATTCCAGGTTCTTCGATTCGATTCAATATGGGACGATGGAAATATCCACCACCGTTATTGGAATGCGAGATGGCGTAGTATACAGGATGTTCCATAGATTTTAAAAGGGCTTGGGAGCCGGAAATTTCGATTTTATGGTGAAAAGAAATGATAGGAGTTTTTCGGTCTTGCTTCCAGGTTTTCCCTGAAAAAATGGATTTTTCCGATAAGAATCCTGGAAGGCGGTATGCCCGTTGGGAGTATAGGTAGTCGAGTTTCAGCAAGTCTTTTTCGTCGCAGGAGATATCTGGAAAGAATGTCTCCTGAAAAATCATATATTGTTTATCCAGCGCCACGGGGTTCATAAATAAATTGTTAGACTCGTGGTAATTCAGTAATCGATCAAATAGAGTGACTGCGTCTAATTTTTTCAGAAGGAAATCAATGGAAAAACGAAACCGTTTTGAATTGTAAAAACGGTCGAATATATCAGCGAACTTTTTTAGGTAGTCCATTTCTTTAGCATTTAGATCTTTGTTGGAGATCAACTCATAGGGTGGAGTCGATTGATATTGGTAATCATACGATAAAATATCTTTTTTTATGGGAGCGCCAGGGAGAAACTTAAGAAATCCCAATTGCAATTCATGCGGCCTAAGGGAAAGTACTTCGCGAAACGAGTTTAATATTTTTTCCATATTTTCCCCCGGAAGGCCAAAAATAAGATCGCAATGGAAATGGATTCGATCCTGGTCCAGCAGTTTCCTTATGGTGTCGAATAGCTTTTGGTCATTTTGTTTTCTCTGGATACTTTCCTGAACGGATTCATCAGTCGTTTGAATCCCAATTTCAAATTGAAACATTCCCGGTGGAACTGTTTCCAGGAACTTTATTATGTCGGGCGTTAGGATATCGCCGACCACCTCGAAATGAAATTCTGAGCCACCAAACTGCGAGAGCCACTCCATAAGAGATTTCATGCGGCCGGGTTTGAGGTTGAAAGTGCGATCAACGAATTTAAATTTTTTAACACCAGCATCTATCATATTTTTTATCTGTTCGTAGACTATTTCGTCATCGAAGTAGCGTACCGTTTTATCCAGTGCAGACAGGCAAAATGAGCAAAGGTAAGGGCAGCCTCGCGATGTTTCAAAATAAACGATGCGATTTTTCAGGTGAGGATAATCTTCTTCGATATAGGCCGGCGCAAGGTCGGGAAGGTCTGAACCATAAGTTTTCCAGCGATTCAATGCATCTTCGGAAGGGACTTTTCCCTGCTCGATGATTTGGAGATACTCCAGCCATTTCTTTTCTCCTTCACCGGAAATTACCGGGAGGTCCACTGAGGTTTCTGTCTCAAAAGAAACCTCGGGGCCACCGATGACAATTTTTAAATTCGGGTTTTGTTTTTGAAGCCGCTCAATAAGCTCAAAGCTTTGGCTTCTATTCCATATGTAAATGCCTATACCTAGAACATCGGGTTTGAGTTTCTGGATTTCAGAGGCAACTTTCCAAACGGGTTGATTGATGACAAATTCTTTGATCCAGACATTCTTGTGTCCGGCATCCCTTGCTGCATTTCTGAGATAACGCAAACTCAGGGATGAGTGAATAAATTTGGCATTTAATGTTACCAGCCCTATAGAACGTTCCAATCCAAACCTCGTTTTGTTGAGTAAAGGTTATTTTCGCCAAAAAGAGATTGAATAGAAAGCTTTTATTAACGTTTCTTGCAAAGGATTTACTAATGCTAGCAGAAGGTTGAGGTTATGCGGGCTGGCAGGTTTTGCAATAGAATGTAGACCGTCCCGTTTGAATAAGGCGGGATATAGGGTTAGCGCATTTAGGGCAGGGTTGGCCTTCCTTTCCATAAACGGTTAGGCTTACAGAAAAATAGCCTTTAGAACCACTGGGGGCAAAAAAATCTCGTAAAGTGGTTCCGCCGCTGGCAATGCTTTTATTGAGAACGTCACGAAGGCATTCGATCCATTTATCCCATTTCGCCAAAGTAACTTTCCCAGCCTGTTTTTGTGGTCGTATCCCGGCATGATAAAGAGATTCGCAGGCATAGATGTTACCTACTCCGGTTATCTTTTTGGCATTCATGATAAATGATTTCATGGGGGCCCGGCTATTCCTTGCCAGGTTCTTCATGAATTTAGCAGTCATTTCTGGTGAAAAAGGATCGCAACCCAGGTTGTCGATCAACGGGTGCTTGCCAGATTTTGGAACCCATGAAAGGCTGCCAAAACGCCGGGGATCGACAAAATGCAAGTAGGTGTCATCAGAGAATTTAAAAATAACGTGAGTGTGTTTTTCCTGAGGTTCAACGGATTGCTGCAAAACCATCCGACCGCTCATCCCCAGATGGAGAAGCATGGATCCGTCTGGCACATGAAATAGAAGATACTTACCCTTACGAGTGATATCTGAAACTTTTTGGTTAAGCAACCCCTTACGCAGGGATGCCTGAGGAATGGGGAATCTGATATCTTTGCGGAAAAACTTTATCTGATGACAAACTTTATTTTTAACGAGGGGCAGGAGTGCCTTGCGAAGAGTTTCTACTTCTGGAAGTTCAGGCATCAGATGAATGAAGTTTTCAAATTCCTTCGACTAATTATTTAGGAATCTTCCTCTTCTTTTTGCTCGGCGGGTTTTTTTGCGATGACCACTTTAGCGGATCGCAGGATTCTGCCATTCAAAGTATATCCTTTGGAGTACTCCTGGATCACTGTGTTTTCCTCATGCTCTTCAGATTCCTGCTGATTCAGAACTTCATGCAGGTTAGGATCGAAGGGCTTATGCAAAGCTTCAATCTGTTCCACTTTTTGATTTTTTAAAAAGGCAGTGAATTGCTTTTGAATCAACTCAACACCCTCTTTTAAACTTTCGAGGGTGGCGTTTGGTGCTTCCATGGCTCTTTCCAGATTATCCTCTATTTGTACCAGTTCCTTGAGTAGGCGTTCATTTGCAAACTGTACAAAATCTTCTTTTTCTTTGGTGAGTCGCTTCTTAAAATTTTCAAGCTCAGCTTTTTCACGGAGGAAAGTATCTTTCTGCTTTAATAATTCCTCGTCCTTTAAGCGAACTTGTTCCTGAAGTTGTTCGAGAGGGGTCAACTCTTTAACCTCTTCCTCCTCTTCTATATCATCTTCTACGCATTCTTGGTCTGTGTCTAAGGTTTCTTCAGGCTCTGCTTCGTTTTGATTGTCGTCTGTCTTTGTTGCCATTTACTTATTTATACTCCCTGATTTTCTGAAATTAATTTCGATACCCGTTGTGCGGTATGATTAACAATAGATATGATTTTTTTATAATCCATTCGTTTAGAGCCGAACACAGCTAAAGTCCCGACCTTTTCATTTCCCATTTGGTAGTTCTGGGCTATTAAACTGCAATTACCCATTTCTTCTTGTAAATTTTCTTCCCCAATAAGAATGGTCATACCCTCATGGTCCAAACATAAATCAAGTAAATTAATTAACTTGGTTTTTTCTTCAAGGGTTTTCAATAGTGTCTTAATCTTTCCAATATCTTCATTAAATTCAGGTTGGTCAAGAAGATTTAAGGCTCCTTGAACAAGCAATTCGTTATTAGTGTCTTCAAATAATGTCGAGGAAAGATCATGGGCTTTTTGTGCTAATTGATTGTAATGCTTTTTTTCAAGACGCAAACGTTTCAATAACTCTTTACGAATCCATTTGATTGGTTTGCCACTGAATTCATCATTCAGGTAATTGGATATGGAAGTAAGCTGGTCTTGTGTTAAATCTGATTCTATAGGAAGGATTTTGTTTTGCAGAATTCCTTGCTCAGAAAAAAACACAGCCAAGGCCGCTTGTGGTGCCACTTTTGTGAATTCAATATGTTTGAAACAGGTGGTTGAAAAACCTGGTAGCATAACCAGTCCCGTTTGCTGTGAAATTGTGGAAAGGTTATCGCAGGCACTTTCAAGAACGCTTTGCAAATTTTGATTGCCAGATGGATATTCGAGGCTGCGTTTATCCGATAGAATCTCCGCTTCCATTAAAAAGTTTTG
>JABJCF010000327.1 GCA_018665625.1 Nitrospina sp.
AAGCATGACGCTGTACTAGTCCGCCTTTACTTTATTATTGGCTGATTCGGCAATGACATCACGCAGCACAGTCTCTATACGATTCAGAATATTTTCTGATAGATTACGATACAGTTTTGTGAAATGCTGAATCACCGCTTGCACATCGGGTGTAGTCCACCAAGCATCGACATCGCCCCAAATCGCATTGACATGTGCAGCGACTGATGAAGGGGAGTCATGAAAAATGCCTACGCGTTTAAGGTCTTCAAAAATTGAATTAATTCCCCCGCCTGCTCAATATAAATTGTGGTATGCTCCAAGTCAACCACTAGCCTGTCATACCCCGCTGATGCCAGAATCTCCGCAATGGATAGATGGCCGAGTGTGATCCATGAGCCTAGCGTAAGTGCATTAGATTTAGGTTATTTTTAAGTGAGTTATTCATTTTGTTCCAGTGTAAATGGGGCATCTGCATTGCTGCGCTTTTATCTGTAACGTTGGCTTCGATACAAAATGCCGAACACTCTGTCGACACACCTTATTGAAACAGGGTTTAAAAAAAATACTATTATTCAAGGTTTCCCCATACAGAGACAGGGGCTCCATCAGCCTTTAGGTAAATCAATGGTGATACCAGAACACTTTTTAAAGCTGTTGGTGCCTCTGAAAGTTTCATATCCTCAATAATAAGAATAGGTATCATATTTTCAAATTCGTTGCTCGTCGAAGATAAAAACGCTTTGTGGGCTACTCTGCCCAGACTGTGGTTTTCGTAGCAAGTTAACGAGATCCAATCAAACCCAATCATCTTCAATTTTCTGTTTTTCCTCAACCAGAGACCGATCTCCGGAACCAATCCAGCACCGTGAAATATAAAGGTTTCCTGATCGGATTGCCTCAGCGTTTCCATTCCGCTGCGAATCAGCAGGAGATCTGACTCAGCCGGTATTTTCTGAAGCAACGGCAGTAAAATGGTCAGTGTAATAATTTCGCCGGCGTGTGCAGAATATTCGATCAAAAATGGTGATTGGCACAACCAGAATTCAGTGGGAAACTGATCCAGTGATAACCCTTTCTGGTCGAAATGATAGGGAGCATCAATATGGGTTCCGGAATGCGCCGGGAAGCTGAGTTCAGTATTGTTTGAGGTGTCACCTTCAGAAATGGAGCAGATTTGTTTCAGCTCCAATCGCCCATTCCCGCCATAAAGGGGAGTTTCCGGAAATAAAATATGGTTCAGTGCAATCAGCTCGTCAATTCCCTCACAAAGTCCGCACCGTTCATGACCGAGTTCGGCCAAACATGATCTTTAACTTCCGAGTCGCTCAATATACTGTTTTTATGAACATTGAGTATTGAATCTATCATTTTTGGTAATTCTTCTGGACTTTTCGGAGCATAGACAGCTGATCGGTTGCTTGAAACTGGTGGTTTGGTTTGTGCTTTTAAATGATGATAACGCTGCGATCCGCCCCATAACAGGACCGGTTTTCGAGCTTGCAGCGCTTCTTCAATCGTTGTGGATGAGAAACTGACCAACAAGTCGGCCGAAGTCAGATCATCCAAAAAGTTTCCGGTGCTTTTTATTTCGTAGTGATTTCCGGAAGGGAGCAATGTTTTAAGAGTTTCTAGACTGCATTCAGGAGCGGTCCGAATGCGGATGATCAGCTTAGTATTAGGGATTTTTTCGATTACTTCAACCAGATGAATCAATCCTGCCACAAATTCATCTGACGTTTCATAAATCCAAGGACGAGTTCGCCATTTTTTATAAGTACCAGCATGGAGAATAATTCGCTCCTTTTTATCCGAAAATGTAGCAACTGCTGTTTTGTATCCCCACATAACTGGTTTGATTGCTTTATTGGGCATTGAACCACCATATATGGAAAATGCTGATGTAGCATGAGGCGACTGCAAATAATTGGTAGAAGCAAAAGAGCTCATTAACAATCCTCGGGCAAGCTCACCATGTTCATATCGGGCGGTTATTGTGTCAGGAACAGGATGAGAACCATGGGAGAGTAACTTACAAGGAATTGCCAGTTTTTTTGCAACTTCTCCCACAACCGCATCTTCAAACCACCTTAATGCATGAGCAACAACAACCTTAGGAGAAGCTATTTGCATCAATAATTGAACATCCTGATGCAACCCTTCAGTATAGACCACCGCATCCACAACTTTTTCTTTGAATATATCGAATCCAATCCGCAGAACCTCATCGGAGATGGTCTCAAGAAGATTAGCTGTTACCCGCCCTACATTCGGATTTAGAATGGGAATCGCAACCAGTCGCCCAGTCTTTTTGCCTTTAAAAAAACTGAATAAAGTAATGATCGGGATGACGAGTGCCCTAATACAATC
The DNA here is from genome assembly GCA_018665625.1 of Nitrospina sp. Next base: position 2,350 of record JABJCF010000327.1, read on the forward strand.
ACTATGACCCACTATCGACAGGTTTGCCTGATTATATGGGGGTTTTTCAATTTCTGACGCAAGATACTTATTCCCATATTGATAGGCTACAAAAAGAACGGGCCGAAAGGAGGAACAGTATGATGCTACCCATTGGTTTGCTTTTCTGGCAATCATTGTGAGCAGAGAATTTCGTGTTGAGATGATCCGCCGCTCGTTATATGATGACATGATCCGATAGAATATTTTTCGGTATGCACTTTTTAAATCCCGATATATTTCAAATTTTCGCTCACTAAGAATCAGCCAAGGTCCGTTTCCTTTCAATGTTATATGAATACGAGTTGCTGTAGAGGCAAGAGGGTGAATAAGACCGCGGAAGGTCTCTTTTCCAGACATACTAAGTCCACTTTCTAGCTCCAATAACGGATACAACTTCCGCTCCATTCGTCTGACTCTGGCCAGAACGCGGCGGTGGCCAAAATCGCCATAAACATCCATTGAAGTAATTATGGGGATATCAATAACAATACCTATCAAGGTGGCTCTTGCATCGGGAGTTAAAGTAAGTATCTTTGATACTTTTGGAAGTTCTTGCAAAAATTGAAGCGCATCTTTCCGGTCATAGAGAACAGCAATCAATTGTTCTTTCATTACGTTTTTACATAAATGTTCGGGTTAGTCATTTAGTTTTTACTGTTTGAATATTGTAGAAATCAGTATAGAATGGCAAT
>JABJCF010000004.1 GCA_018665625.1 Nitrospina sp.
AAAACGCTTAGAACTCTGGAGCAATATTTGCCGATCAGGGTCGATGAAATGCTCGGTCAAAGCATTGATGTTTTTCACAAAAATCCAAGTAATGCACGTAATATTATTTCTGACCCAAGAAATCTTCCTCACTCCACTCAAATACAGCTGGGACCCGAGATTCTGCAGTTGTTGATCAGTCCGCTTTTTGATGAAAATCAGAATTATATCGGCCCGATGGTGAGCTGGAGCCTTGTCACTGAAAAAATAAAAGCAGAACAGCGCGAAAAAGAAGATGCTGAAAAAATGCGAAAGGTGATCACCCATATCACCGAAAACTCGCAGACCCTGGCAGGTGCTTCCGAAGAATTAACCGCTACCAGCCAGCAGATGGCAGGCAACGCTGAAGAGACTTCCGCTCAGGCCAATGTCGTTTCTGCCGCTTCTGAAGAAGTGAGTAAAAACGTACAAACGGTTGCCACAGGAACCGAAGAGTTGAACGCCAGCATCCGTGAGATCGCGCAAAATGCCAACGAGGCCGCCCGCGTTACTACTGAAGCGGTTACTATGGCTGATTCGACCAACAAAACCATTTCCCAGTTGGGAGAGAGCTCTCAGGAAATCGGCAACGTTGTCAAAGTCATCACCTCGATTGCGGAACAAACCAACTTACTGGCATTGAACGCTACGATTGAAGCGGCGCGTGCCGGAGAAGCAGGTAAAGGTTTTGCCGTAGTCGCCAACGAAGTTAAAGAACTGGCGAACCAGACTGGAAAAGCCACCGAGGATATCAGCCAGCGTATCCAGGCTATTCAAGGTGACACCTCAAGCGCTATTTCAGCAATCGGTGAAATAAGTAGTGTCATCAACCAGATCAACGACATATCGAACACCATTGCCAGCGCGGTAGAAGAACAAACCGCCACCGCCAATGAGATGAGCCGCAATGTCGAAGATGCCAGCCGCGGAACTTCAGAAATTGCCAACAATATCGCAGGTGTGGCTCAGGCAGCCGAAAGCACCACCCAGGGAGCCAGTGACAGTCAAAGTGCCGCTGCTGAACTGGCTCGTATGGCTGCCGAATTGCAACAAGTTGTCAATCAAAGCAACGGATAATTAAATCGGAATCCACCCTGATTTTTTATTACACCCGTTTCTCCTCCTAGAGAAACGGGTGTAATGCTTCTAAACCCCACGAAAGTGCCTATTTTCTCTATGCCTGCCCTATTAGGCTGGGTAGCCTCCCATTCAGGGGATAATTTGACGAATTACTCCAATTTTAAGTATAATTAAAGAATCGTTAAGCCTACTTACGCTATCTAATAGAAGATTAAAGAGTTAAACAGGGAGATTTTCATGACGGTAACTACAGAGTTTGTAAAAATAACGCCTAAAGCCAGTGAAGAAGTCACCAAATTGGTGAAAGCAGAAAATAACCCTGAGATTGGGTTGCGACTTGCGGTAAAAGGCGGCGGTTGCTCGGGTCTGTCTTACGACTTGGCATTCACTCCTAAAGAAGAGGGCGACACGATCATTCAACATGAAACCTTCAATGTTTACATGGATGCCAAAAGCATGATCTACCTCAAGGGAATGCAACTGGATTTTCAAGATGGACTGCAAGGAAAAGGATTTGTTTTCGTCAACCCAAACGCAACATCGACTTGCGGTTGCGGCGAATCTTTTTCCATTACTTAATAGCACCTGCACTTCAGCCAACACAGGCCCCGGCCTTCACCGAATAGGTAAATGCACGCATCCCTTGTGGATGCGTTTTTTTTTGAATTATGCAAATAACCACTGAAACCCAGGAAGAAATAAACCAGATCAGGCAGAACTGCGGTTACTTCTTTATGGATGGATGGAGCATCCTCACCGCTATTGGCAAAGAAACATTCTCTTTTCTACAAACCCAAACCACCAATGACACCCTACAACTAGAAGTCGGACAAGGCCAAGCCAGTGCCGTAACCGATCGGCAAGCACGCCTGATAGCGAATTTCTCTGTCCACCGAATTGCTGAAAATGAAGCATGGCTTCTATCCGAAGACTCAAAAACCCTTTACGACCATCTCGAATCCTATCATTTTCGTGAGGACGTTACTTTCGAGAAATTTGACCAAAGCATATTAGCGCTACAAGGCCCCAAAAGCCTTCTGGTACTTGAAAAGATATTCACCCCTCTTCCAGAAAAACCCAACGATATAGTACGACAAGATGTAGAAGGTCAATCTGTTACGCTTATAAAGAAAACCCTGACGGGTGACGAAGGTTACCTGCTCTGCTTTCCCCCGGAAGTAAAAGAAGAATTCCTGCAAAAACTGCTACAAGCAAATACCGAAATTCAGCCCACTAAAATTGGAGAACAGGCGCGGGAAATCCTTAGAATTGAAGCAGGCATTCCTATTTTCGGAATAGATATGGATGGCAAAAATATCCTGCCCGAGACCGGCTTGGAGCACAGCTCCGTGAGCTATAACAAGGGTTGCTATATCGGACAGGAAGTCATCGCACGGATAAAAACTTACGGCGCTCCCAATTTTGCCCTAATGGGAATAACGATCGAAGGCCCGGTCTCGCCCCCTATGAACGGATCAATTCTCCTCGGAGATAAAAAAATAGGTGTCGTAAAAAGTTCAGTGCGCTCTGCAACGTTCGAAAAATTTATTGCCTTTGCCTATCTGCAAAAAGACCATCGTAGTCCAGATGTAGAAATGGATGTCGCAATCGATCAACGTCCCTTTAAAATTAAAACTTGTCTACTGCCTTTTTATCAAGCCGCAACAAGAAAAGAATATTCAAAAAAGCTATTGAATGACGCTTTGCAAATCTACAAAGAACAAGAAAATCTGGATAAACCTATTGCCATTTTAAGAGAAGCCATAGAAATCTATCCAAAACATGCGGAAGCTTATGAAGCGTTGGGGGTTTTTCTTGCAAAACAGGACAAGCTGGATGAGGCGATTGCCCTTATGAAACGCCTGACTGAGATCAATCCGCAGGAAATAATGGCACACACCAACTTATCTGTTTATTACATGAAACAGGGGCGGATTGAAGATGCAGAAAACGAAAAAGCGGAAGCCACAGCTTTGCAATTCGAGCAAGCAGTAGAAAAAAGTATGGCAAAGAAACTGAAGAAAAAACAGCAAGAACAGAAAATAAAGGAAATGGAAGAAAAAATAGTAATGTTCAAAAAAGTTCTGGAGATCGACCCAGTAGATCAAGTGGCAAACTTTGGCCTAGGGTCCATCTACCTTGAAACAGGTCGCTATGAAGAGGGCCTTGGACCTCTCAACACCGTTGTAGAAAAATTCAAGGACTATTCGGCAGCCTATCTGTTATTAGGAAAAACCCTGGAAAAACTATCGGAAAATGAAAAAGCTATTGATGTCTACAAGAAAGGAATTGCAGCCGCTTCCAAAAAGGGCGACCTAATGCCACTTAAGGACATGCAAAATAGAATGAATCAGCTATTACACTCTTCCCCCTGACCCTTTACAAAATTCCAAATATCTGCTCCCGGTTTTAACACACCTGAATCAACAACCTTCTGATTCACAGTAACTCCGTGATCCATTAAAAACCAGAATCGCAAAAGTAATTTTTCTTCAGGTGTTGTATAGGTATCTTCCCATTCCGTCGTAGATTTATGCTCGGAAACCGCTTTGTATAGCGAAGAAGGAATATCCAACCGTTTTTTTTGCAAAAAAGTTTTATAGCCTTGTAACAAGGTTGACTGGAACTGCTTGCGACTGACTTTGATTAATTCAGAAACACTGGGTATCTGACCATCATGATATTCAAAAAACTTTAGCTTGTAATATTGATGGATGGTTTCTAATCTAAAATAACAATGCAACTCTGAAACCTTATCGCCATAAACCTTCTCAAGATATTTTCGTATCAAAGGCTTTCCCGCTTGGAGCAAAAGTTTATTAAGCCGCCCTCGTTCAAACAAATGGATTCGAACCGTACTCAAGTGTTTGGTACATTGCGCCTCTACATCGGCCTTTATTCTTTGGCATTTTGGAGGAATGCGATACCAGGCGATCTCGTCACTGGCGACCTTAAGGGAGTTTTCAAAGGCCTCACTGATTTGATGGTTGTTTGACCGCTTCGCCTGTTTGGCAATGATGTAAGCATTGTCCTTTGAAAATCCAAGATCCAATAACTGACTTTGAAAAACCTTTCGGTTTCCCATTAAAAAGCCACCTCGCTCTTTAATATGGTCTTTAGCCTTATCCACTCCTCTCAAAGCCAGACTTACATCTCTAGGCATTAAATCCAATCCTAACTCTTGAGAAAACTCATAGATCTCTTCAAGCGTTTTATAATTCAACTTATCAATAAAAAGAAATTTTTGAATATTAGATTCGCTGAATTTACAGGCTTCGAAAATCTTTATTTTTTTATACTTAATTTCTTCCCAGTATTTTCTAGTGCCCTCTTTTTTCTTAAACTGCGATTGAATTTCAGACCGGGCTTTAAAAAAATAACTCCGCAGCAAGTACCATTCACTTTCAAGAGTGGATTCAATAATCCAAATATATTTTGGAGTCAATACAGGAAGTTTTGGATCGTCTAAAAGATTAATTTCACCGGTAGCGAGAATATAATCGAGTAACTCTAAATGCCGCTCAAGCAGGATAGGATTGATCTGCTCTATGAATTTTCTAAAAATCGTTTTCCAACGGAAAGAATCAAAATCATGACCACTGCCATTGAGCTTCTTCATTTCTCGAAGCCTTTTCTTAACCCGTTGCAAGCCACCCTTTTCCATCTTTTGGAATAGCTTGTCGCGGCCAGAAATATCGCCGATTTTAATTTGCTTCAATCGAGTGATTAGAGAAGGGACTCTTGAAGAGAATTGCAGATCAATTTCTTCATAGGAACTCGCATCGGAAAAATAAACTTCAGAGAGCAGGTCATCCACATAATCTAAAGAAACAACTACTTTTTTGACAAGCTTCTTGTATACATCGAAATCGAGACTCTTGTCACCGGTCTGACATGCTCGTATATCGTTTAAAAATGTCCTGGCTCTTTTGGTTTCTTCAGGCTGCGAATGCGGGTCATTGATTACATTCAAAAATAAACTTTCTGCACCCTGCAATTCGCGCTTGGCAAGAAGCGCCAGTCCTTGTGTCATTGAATCAAAAATAAACATAAAAAACCTAGCTCCCAGTTTGGGAGAACTGTTTATATTCTTTGCCCTCGATACTCTTTTTCAGCTTTCGTGCCATCAAGGAATATAATTGAACTCAAGCCCTGCTCTATAAGAGATTGAGGGATGAAGGAGTTTTTTTGCACCGTCCACCCATATCCTGATATCTTTTTCAAAATTCGGGTTTCCTAAAACCAGTACTCTGGAATATTTTCCAGACCTCGCTATTTAGATGCTAGGGGAAAGGCGTAGGATTTTAAAATTACTTTAAAATTTTGGACTTTGACTGAGGAAAAATCTGTTTTTTCACAAAAAAAAGCCCAGACAGGGAGTCGGTGAAAACTCACTTCTGGGCTATAGGTGCTTGTGCACCTGAAATCGGATAATTTATTTACCAGTCAATCTGTGGCCTTAATTATTTAGGTTCACACTCTGATGGCGCATTGGCAATCAGGTCGTTTTCCATACTGTAGGACAACGAGCGATACTCTGGCTCTTCCACTTTTACGGGTTTAATATCCAGTAACAGGTTTTCATTTCTGAGAAAAATTGCCAGGATATCAACAATATCTTTATAGAGTCCCCGCTCCGCTTTTCTCGAAGTAAAAATACAAAACAAGGGGCCCCAACGGCCAATGTGATTACGCATGAATTTTTTCATGCTACTGGTCAAAACATTTATGTTCCGTTCTTCATGTCCATTCTGCACGCCAAAAGCTGTTCTAAAACACATGAAAAACATAAATGCTAATTCGATTGAAAGATGATCGACTCGTTCTTTGGTCCGGTTACGAGGCTGCTCAAATCCAAAGGTTTCATAGAAACCTCCTAATTGGATCAATACATCCGTTTGCGACTGAATACCGCCTTCGGTACCGTATTGCATTTCATATGGAGGGCACTCCATTGAAACAGCATGCCCAAATACCCGGACATACTCCTGCTGCACCTGCTTGATCGTCATTTTAGGCAGATATCTATCGAAGCCTTCGATGATGGATTTGACATGGTTCCAATCTTCTTCGTCAACCAGTGCAATATCCATAGGTTCAAGTAATGACTTGGGCCTAAAGAATTTTCGGTTCCAGGGATAACTGAAGGCACTGGAAAGGATATCGTAACAACGACCTCTTGCCAGTTGCAAAGATATGCGTTCTTCTTTCAACTCTTCCAGAGAACCGGTCTGACCAAGAACCGCGAGCATTGGGTCGCTTGCTTTAGCTTGAGTAACATCTCCCATATTTCTTAATCTCCATATTTTTTCAGAAATCTATTGTTCAAGACGCCAGACATCTGAATTGATTTACGCCGCACAGGCTAACCCACACCGGCGCGCAATTCGTAAACTTCAATACATCGATCGCAGCCGCCATCTTTACTTTCCCAATCCGGGAAATCAATCTGGATAGCTTCGATAACCATTTCATCACAAATACTTTCAGGATCATCCACCCAGTTATAAGTCGGAAACTTGCATAACGGACAAGGCGAACCTTGTAGATGAATGAAGTCTCGTTCTTCTTCCGAAATTTCCCCAGGGTCTACATATTTACTCATCAGGGTGTCGAGATCGGTAGCCATGGAGAGAAGCTCTTCGTGAGTGAACTTATCTGTCATCCAAATCCCTTCAAATATCCCCTTTCGCTGCTTATCTGGAATTTTCCGGTAAAAGTTATCAAACTCTCGAAAGCGGGCTTCTTTAGGTAAAACAGAAACAACACCGATACGAGCCAACCGGGCATCAACATACATATTCCAAAGAAGGCGAAAACGCGATGTAATAAGATTTTTCACCGAAGGGTTAC
>JABJCF010000328.1 GCA_018665625.1 Nitrospina sp.
AGTCCTAATGCATCCCAGTTTCCTTTTTGGATATGACCTAAAGCATTTAGCAAACTATAATTTTTTTTCTCTTTTGCGGATAACCCAAGTTCTTTGGGTTGTGTAATTGTAAAACTCATGTTTAATAAACCTCATTTAAAATTTAATATTTAGTTGTGCGACTGCGCTTCGTTCCACTAACGATTCCCACTCTCATTAGTTTTTATCCACACGTCGGAAAGAGCTTCCCGCAATTGCCCCAATTTTTCCAGAATCAGAGCAAAGACGGGTTGCCAAGTAACAAACCGTACACTCGATAGACCCGCCAAGGTCATTTCGTAAATTGCACCGAGCAAAAGTGTGGTTTGAAAAGTTAGTCATATAAAAGGTGCCTATTATCTTTTTTTTCTCCAGATACCGGGTTTTGATCCGTAACACCCGTCACATTATTGTTTTTAAATAACTTATGTGGATTATTAACCGTAACAAGCTGTTCTTGTGTTACGTTTCCAAAACCTTCTAACTCTCTATTTTTCAACATTGTGACGTCTGTTACGCTTTGAGTGCCAGAACCAGGCAAATATCGTAAAAATGCATCGTTGCATTCTTCAAGAAGGTAACCTTTTGCTGTCCTGTTATCAGTGCGTATTGTTTTTGGTTTTACACCAAACGGTTTAAGTAACCGGCTGATTCCTGTTTTTGAGATAGGTCGTCCGTTTCGGTATTCTGCCCACGGGGAGTCTTCAATTTCGTGTAAATAGTTTTCAAGCGTTTCACTTGTTACCCGGTCGGTTTCGTTTTCGTTGTAGTAGTCCCTGATGGCAGACAATAGTTGGATACCATTAACATCGTCGTCCGGCTCACCACCCGAAAGACTAACCGCTGCTTCCCTTGCAGTTTTAGGCCAATCCCCTTTTGCAAGGTCGGCAATAGCTAAAAGCGGGAGCCAGTTATCTTCAGCCCGGTCGTTTAATCCTTTAGGCATTTCTGGATCTGCTATTTCCAGTATCTTTATATTGTCGCTTGCCCAACGCACAGCCTTGCGCCGAATAATCTCGAAGTTATACGCTTTGTTTAATCGTAATTTTTCCACGGTTTCACCCGGCCCTTTTCGTTTCATCCAGATCGGGACGGACCGGTCTTCAATCGTGTCCCGCCGTCTTCCGATTCCAGCAAGTATTTTCGGCCCCCAAACACAAAACCGTTTCGGTTCTGAATCGTCGCCGTCGCACCGAATGACAAACGCACTATTCCGCTTATGTCCTGCGTTAATGATTCCCCCCAATTGCTCGTTGGTTTTTAGAAAAGTATCCACTTCGTCAACCAGTAAAGTCGGTTTGTAATATTCCACTGCCCGATACCAAGCTGCAGCACTAATATTTGACGTGTCCAATGGGCGGGGAACCAGGCGTCCCAGTATTTCTAACCCAGTAGATTTGCCACACCTTTTTGTAGGGGATCGAAAATCAAGTAATGGAGAGATTGAAAAGGCATCGTGCGCCCACGCAAACAAAACCCAAAGGCTTAATGCCGTGTCGGCTTTTTCCGGTAACACCAGGAATCTGTTGAAAGCGACTTTAATTTCATTCAACAATTCCGCACCGTCTACTGGCTCAGTCCACGGTTGCGGATTTTCTAACCTCAATCCCCGACTCTGGTTCCCGTTAGCCCCATTACTGCCGAAAAACTTTTTCAATACGTCGCTAGAATTGGGGATACCTATCCCTTTTAATTTTTTTCGAATTTCACCTTTCACTAATTCAACATGAGCGGGATCAAAACCATTGGACAGGTTTTTAAACTTTGCCAGAAAATGATAAACCGTTTCCGTGTCTGATTTTTCAGTCAACCATTCAAATCCGGATTGGCGTAAGATTTCATTCATCGTTGGTTTTTCGGGACTATTCACTTCGACCCGCTTTGTCTTATGGACGCAAAATCAGCCGTGGCTTGACTTAAAATCTCATCAACGTCAGCGGTTGCGGCGAACGCATTTTCAATAACTCTCATTCCTGCAATGGCGACCTGGCGTTTGCGCGAAAAGTCCCGCACCATTCCCGCAAAATGGCGGGACGTCTGTCCTGTTATGAACGGCCCGAGATCGAAAATTATTGATTCCAAGCGGTCGTACTGAGGGTGATCCCTAAAACTTGTTAAAATCGAAGTCGGCGTATACCACTTGCCTTTTTTTCGCATGTTAACAAGTCGGTTGAAAATAATTTCGTGACCACGCCGATAAAAATCCGAAGGCTCGATCAACTCGATTGCCCTGTCAACCGCCGTCGGATCGGCGAGACAAGCGGACAACACCCCGGCTTCGGCCTCGCAGTCATTCGGAAGAGGACGGTTGATCTCTAAAATACTAAGTGGTAAACTACGATCACCATTTGAGCTTTTTTTTCCGCCCCGACTGCCCGGTCGGGGTTTTTGCGTTGTAAGGTTCATTTTATTCCCTCCCTTCGAATTCTCGCTTCCTCACGGTCATATTTCCCGCAATTTGCCGGAGCGATAATCGCTGACGCAGGTCTTGCATCAATCCATGCGTCGATCTCCCTCGCAATCCAGCCCACACGGCGTGATCCAAGTTGACGACGGCGCGGAAACTCGCCAATTTTTTCCCGTCTCCAAACGGTCACAGCGGATAGTCCAGTAATCTCAGTCAACTGTTTTTGATTTAAAACTTTTGGTTTTTGCTCTGACATTTATCTGCCTCAGAAAAATTATTAAATGTTCTGAACAAGAATAAAGGACTAGAAGTTATCGATAAATGGAGAGGTAGCGAGTTGGTATTTTGCGGAAAGTTTTACGGGGCGTTTGCTAGGAAAACATAGTCGGAGCTACATAAAAGGAGAGCTTTTTTAAGTTCTTTATTAACCTTGTCTTTATAGTCTCTCCCTTCACGATCTTTTTTTATTCTATCTGCATAAAAATAATTCGATAATTGAGCCGGTTTTTTCCCTTCTGCGGTGGCATCAAGTAATCGCCAATAGTGAGGGAATAGGTGGGTGTGCTGGTTTTTCTTGTTTGGTTTTATGTTTTGCTCTTTTCTTTCCCGTTCGAGAAATTTTTGTGTTTTGTCAAGCTGTCGTTTAATCGGGATATTAAGATTAAATGTAACGAAAACATCTCCTTTATATAAAGATTCAATGCTCGCCATTCCCTTACCTTTTGGAACATGAAATCTTGGAGCATGAGTAAGTGCGAATTTCACCCCCCGTGGTTGGTTATCCTTCGGGTCGAATAGAGTGAGCAAGGGAATTCCAGGCAACCATTTTTCCTGTAACTTTCGTTTTGCTGATTGACTTTTTAATTTTTTAAACTTATCAAAGTCTTCCTGATATTTTGGATTGCGACGAAGAAATTCCCACGCTAGTAAAGCACTACTTTTCTTATCTGGGTCTGGATATTGTTTCGGTTTAGTAAAATCTTTAATATGGTAAGGATATTCCATTATTTATCTCCGCATATTTGTTCAACCTTCTTGCCCCATTTGATCAGGGCTTCTTTCTTTTCTTTATCATACGCATAGTGGTCGTAGTGCTTAGCTGTTACTCCCGCTTCAGAGTGATTAAGAATCTTTGAAACAGTCAGACGGGGAATACCCATACTTGTCATCATTGAAGATGCAGTCCTTCTTAAATCATGTGGTGTGAAATCCACTTTTATTACTTCTTGGACTTTTGTTTCACGCAGAGCATGGTCGATACTTGATCCTAGAAATGCTCGGCGTGTACGAGGGGAGGGGAATACCAAATCCGACTCAGGGAGTAATTCCTTTGCCAGGGAAATAATCTCAGTTGCTTGAGGTGATAAGAAAATACGATGGGGCTTACCGTTCTTGGAAATCTCTTTTGGAATCGACCACCACCCTTTATCGATGTCTGTTATTTTTAAATGCAGACATTCCACTTTTCGTTGCCCGGTTATAAGCATAAGTTTAAGACTCAAGGCTATACGCCGATCCAATGACTCGCATTTATCCAGTTGGCCCCATAGGGCTTTTATTTCTTCATCCGAAAGGACTCTATCTTTAATATTTTCTTTTGCGGGAGCTTTGACGGCAGTACATGGACTAAACTCTAGAATGTCTCGCTCAATACTAAAGTTAAACATTCTGCGGATAACGGCTAGAGTTCGATTTGCTTGAATTGCTGCACCACGCTCAACAATATTATCTAGAAGACCTATCACATCTTTTCTTTTTATATCACTAGCTTTCCGTCTATTCCATATAGGAATAATATCCTTTGCCAGAATACGTTGGTCTTCTTTCCAACTTTTCTTTTTAACTTTGGCGTGGCGTTCAATATATTCGTGACATAAGTCTCCCACGGTATAAAAATTTCTGTTTGCCCGTTGGGTTTCTTTGATTTCAACTTTTGGATCTTCACCACGCTCTATTTTTTGCTTAATTTTGGCTACTACCGCTCTTGCATCAGCTAGGGATAGTTTGGGGTAACGACCGAGGGTCACGCCGTCCTTTTTGCCGTTAAACCAGTAAAAAAGAATAAAAGATTTTCTACCGCTAGGCTCAAGCCGGAGACCGAACCCGGTTCCTTCCTCAAAGAGGACGGTTCGCTTTGGAGGTTTTGGGAGTCCCCTGATCTTTGCGTCGGTGAGCTTTTTCGTGGTATTTGACATTGCGCCTTAGAATGTTTACCAAATGTTTACCGTTTCACTCTAAATACTATACAATGTCGTGAAATAACTTGCAACGCTATAAGTGCGTTAAATATGGGTTTAATTGGGGGTTGTGGGGATTTTAGGAATGGTGTGAAATGAGGAAAATGCTCAAAGCAACCGACTCTTAATCAGTAGGTCCTCGGTTCGATCCCGAGACGGCCCACCAATAAATACAATGGGTTACAGTTTAGGCTGTAGCCCATTTGTTGTTATGGCTAGC
>JABJCF010000329.1 GCA_018665625.1 Nitrospina sp.
CCTCTGTATTCTTCGCTGGAGATGTTGGGGTTCTTAATTACCGGGTGTAGTCTGTGGTATCCGATTTCGCCACTTTCTTCAGCTTCAGCGTCAAAAAGCCCCAGACGGATCGCTTCATCTCGCAGGGTGGTTCCTTTGAATGGATACACGAAGCCTATGGTGGGTCCGTTCACTCTGGCATTTCTAACAAAATTTACCGAATCCCAGTAGTGGTCACGAGTTTCCATCGGGAATCCCATAAGGAGGAATGCCCCAGAATACATTCCATTACCATACTGTTCGATCAGTCTGAAAGCTTTCACGATGGTCGCATCTTTTACTGGTTTCCCAACCTTAAATCTCAACTGTTCATTTCCTGTCTCCGTCCCCACACCGGCTGCAGCACATCCCATTTTTGCCAGAGCTAACACCTTCTCTTTAGTTACTGACTGCGGCATCACATCAATAACACATGGCAAACCGATTTCCTTGCTGTAACGGTCGGCAAACTCGTTAAGATATGTGGTTGGAATAGAGAGAAAAGTGGAGTCCTGAAATCGATAGAAATTAAGGTTAAAGTTTTCTTTTAAGGATTTCAATTCTGCGATGATCCGATCTATCTCATAGCGCCTCAAATTCGCGTCTCCATCGTTGAGCGCGTTCATAGTGTCAAAAAGGCAGTATGAGCATTTGGCAGGGCAACCTCTGGTTATAACATGGTCTCCGCCTCTATAAACGTTTCCGTCAAACTGCTTTATATTTAGATTGTCATGATAGAGGCCGTAATTCAAATAAGGCAATGTGTTCAGGTCTTCTACTACTTGTCCTACCGGATTTTTATAAACGGAACCGTTTTTTTTGATCCAAAAACCAGGGGTATTTTCATAATCTTTGCCAGCCTCTACTTTTTTTAACAGCTCTATAATGGCTTCTTCGCCTTCACCAATGCAAACTGCATCAATTGTATTTTCCTTGATAGAGCCTTCCGCATCAGCATAAGCATGTATCCCGCCGAAAACAGTCAAAATGGATTCATCAAATTTTTTGACTGTTTTCAAAAGATGAACCGAGAGCGTCCACTCAACACTTAAAACAGAAATAGCTACCACATCTGGTTGGAATTCCTCAAGGGTATTGCGGAGTTCTGCCACTATATCCGTTTTCTTTTGGGACAGGTCATAATCGGATAAATCACATTTTTTTAGACATAAGATTTCGCTACCGGAACTATTCATTCCCACACTATGAAAATTCGTAAATGTGGTAAATTCGCTGGTGTCCATGAAGGATGTATCAAAAAGACGAATGTCATGACCTTTGGCCTGGCAATTGCTCATAATCGCCGAAAGGCCTACCGGTTTGTAGCCTCCTTCGTCAACATTCGGAAATATAAATAATATTTTCAAAACAGGTTATGAAACCTTGAAAAATTAGTTAATAAGTTGTTAGGTCAATGACGGTCGTATAACTCTTAAACGAAATCTAAACAGAGCCATGAGCTTTAGTCCAAATTGTAAGAAAAGCGATTATGCTAATGCCCCCGCTAAAAATAAAATAGACACAGCAGGCTACAGGATGCATGGTGGCAAAACAAGAGCAAAATAATAAGGCGTGTTATAGGCTCCAAAATCTCTATAAGCTATTCTTTAATGACCGTTGCGCTTGCGAGTTGAGTCCGCCAGATGTTATATTAGGCGCTATCGAATTATGCAGGGTGTAGTTAGCTAAGATCTTTACGCAAAACACATTTAGTACTTCTTGTTCAATAACCGGATGTTGGTTTCTGTCTAGGCTGAGATGTGTTAGGTTTTAAAAGTTTTTTATGAATTGTCCATTGTGGTTGTAATGTAAAAAGGAGATAAAATGTTTGTTATTGCTGAAATAGGCATTAATCACAATGGGGATATTTTTATTGCAAAGAAATTGATTGATGTTGCTTCTGAAGCTGGCTGTGATGCGGTCAAGTTTCAAAAGCGTACGATTGATAAAGTATATACAAAAGAGGTTCTGGATTCTCCACGTGAAAGTCCCTGGGGAACAACTCAGCGTGAGCAGAAGGAAGGTTTGGAATTCGGGAAGGAAGAGTATGAGGAGATAGATAAATATTGTCGTGACAAGGGAATTGAATGGTACGCATCGGCGTGGGATTTAGAAAGCCAGGAATTTCTGCGTCAATTCGATTGCAAATATAACAAGATTGCTTCCTCGATGATTGTTGATGAAGATTTTCTGAAAGCGGTTGCCTCTGAAGGAAGACATACATTTGTTTCCACGGGAATGATGGAATTGGATGGTGTTGACAGTGCCGTTAAGGTTTTTCAGGATGCAAAATGTCCTTTTGAACTCATGCATACTGTTTCAACCTATCCAATGAAGGATGAGGACGCCAACCTGAA
>JABJCF010000330.1 GCA_018665625.1 Nitrospina sp.
CTGAACGATACAAGTTAATATTGATCAATCGGGAAAATCATTTCGACCTCTCAGCAAATGGCTGGACAGATAAAATTCCTACCGCCCAGGTTGATATTATAGTTCACCTGGCGCAATCAAACAGGTTTCGTGAATTTCCTGAAGGGGCAGAGGATATCTTTAAGGTAAACATGGCATCTACTTTTGAACTTTTGGAATGGGCAAGAAATCATGGGGTCAAACGATTTATTTTTGCATCTACAGGCAATGTTTATAAAGAGCAACAGGACAAATCCACAGAGCTTTCTGACTGCGACCCGGAATCATTTTATGCCGTTTCCAAATATTGCGCCGAAAAATTAATTGAATCTTATGCGAATGTTTTTGAAGTAATAAATGCCAGAATTTTTGGATTATACGGCCCAGGCCAAAAAGACAACCTTATAGACAATATCATCAAAAGCGTTCAATCTGGAAATGAGATAACACTCGCTAGTGGTAAAGGGTTATTTATTACACCCGTTTTTATTGAGGATGCTATTGATTCATTTATTTGTTTAATGAACTCATCCATACCCAATCCTAAATTAGTAGTCAATTTGGCAGGAGATGAGACATTAAGCCTTCATGACATTGTGTTTTCGATATCTGAAGTTATTGGTAAATCACCTGAAATAAAAGAGACAGGTGAGGATCCTAAATACTTGTGCGGAGACAATCTAAAGTTTAAAAATATTTTTGGGGCTAGCGATTTTATCGATTTCGATGAAGGAATTAGAAAAACCCTGAATCAATAGATTTAAGTGGCCTGCCCTGTGTTAGTTACACCACTTCCTAATTTAGTATTTTAACGTCTGGTTTAATCGTTACAGGAATTGGAGGTTGATAGTTCAGTAAACTATGGATTCTAAATTGATTGTATTCTTTTCTCCACTCTATTTCATTTTTTACTAAATATGAAGGTGCTATATTTATGGAAAGTATTTTTATATTATTTTTTTTAGTGAAATTCCACGACTATACGGCGAAACATTACCAACCGAATAAAATTATTCGATGAAACCTTCTATCCTATTTATTGTCCCAACCACTTATGAAGGTCTTAGGAAAAAAGGTGTCGAAAATATGATCTTCGAGAGAGATGAGGTCGGATTTTTTGGAAAAGTTATTACCGTGCACCCCTTTTGTTCAAAAACCCAATCCATCGTTTTAAACGATTGTCATGAAGTATATGAGGTTGGCTTTGACCTGATTCCTGATAGTGAACGATTTCGTTTTTTGAGGTTCATACAGTATCCCATTCATTTTTTCAGGATTATATGGAGAACCCGGCGACTTGTTAAAAAATATCGTATTGATATCATAAGGGCATTGGATCCTTTTTGGATAGGGTTAATTGCCTATATTTGCGCACGCATTTGTAAAATTCCTTTTTGTATTTCGATCCATGCGGATTATGACAAAATAATGAAATTGGATAAAAATATTTCGATCATTCGTGTTTTAGGTTCTTATAGATTAGCCAGGCGACTTGCGCGATTTACACTATCCAAAGCAAGCAGAGTGATGCCGATCCGTGAAACACTTGCCTTAAATGCTGCCGCTAATGGAGTGGACACAAAGAAAATCAGGGTGATCCCACACGGAATCGATTTGACGGTTTTTAATGCCCCTCCCAGTAACAACATTCACCAACTATTTAATATAGATCCAACTTTAAAAATAATTAGTTTTGTGGGGCGCTTGTCCAAAGAAAACTACTTGGACGATATTCTAGAAATTGGAAGAAAGCTGGGCGGTAGGCGTAAAGATTTCTTGATTTTAGTGGCTGGAGGAGGAAAAGAAGAGACGAAGATTAAAGCCGAGGTAGCTTCTAATGTTGTATTGAAGAAACATGTTCTGCTTACAGGGTTTCAGCCAAGAGATGTCTGCATAGATTTGCGTCGCACTTCGGACGTGTCTTTATGCCTAATGGCTGGCTTCAGCCTGATTGAGGCCTGTGCAGCTGAATGCCCTGTTGTTTCTTATGATGTCGAATGGCATTCAGAACTTGTGAAAGACAAGGAGACAGGGGTTCTGCTTAAAGAACATGATGTGGGCGGTGTCGTCGATGCCCTGGACTGGATATTGGATCACCCCATTGAAAGCAAGGCAATGGGACAAAAAGCAAAGGCGTTAGCATTCAAACGCCATGATTTGAAGGAATCTTCTGCAATAAAAGTCAGTTGTTATTCAGAAATGTTATCACAAGAGGTGAATCATTGACGAATAGACATGATCCTCACCAACAAATTTATCAGCAAAACCCTTGGTATACGGATGACCAGTTCGCAAAGCAATATGAGCGTCCAGGAACCAGGGCGATTATTGAGGGCCGATGGAGGGTTTTCGAAAAAGCGATCAACGATTTTTTTAAAACCAATAATAAACCATACAAGGATAATCCCTCTAGAATTCTAGATGCGGGCTGTGGTGATGGGATTAATTTACTGGGACTCAATAACATGATCCGTGCGCAAAATTGGAATGCTCTTCTTTATGGAACAGATTATAATCCTTTGCGCTTGGAGCGAGCCTCGATGTTTTCTTTTGTTGAAGAAATAAAACAATCACCCCTCGACAATCTGCCCTATGAAGACAATTGGTTTGATGTGGTGCTATGTAATCAGGTTCTCGAGCATATTCCTGAGGATAAAAAAGTTTTATTGGAGTTTAAACGCGTGATTCGACCTGGAGGCCTTTTAATCCTGGGTGTTCCTAACGAAGGGTGTGCCCTGGCATGGTTCCGCAACCATATGATTCAGCGTTCCATATTAAAATTAACCGACCATGTCAATTTCTATACTCAAAAAAGCGTGTCAAGGATTCTAACCGATTCTGACTTTGAAATTTTGAAAATAGAGAAAGCGGGTATCTTTCTTCCGCACCTCACGCTAAATTATCTAATTTCGATTACCAAGCCAGGCCGGAAACTTCTAAATATTTTAGGCATGCTTTTTCAATCGCAGAGTGCTGAGTTAATACTGATATCTATAAACAACTGAGATTATCTAAAATTTAAACCAAGAAAACACTATCAAATACTCAGAAACACCAAACATTCTCAAAATTAACTCAATGAAATTAGACTTGATCTCCCAAAATTAAATTTTAGCAATCAGAATTTAAATACTGATAAATGTTTCATTAAGATATTAAAATCTCAAAGCTTTCACCTTAACAACTCGAGCCCCAAACCAAGTGCATGAAAAAGTTTGTTTCTTTCAATTTTTTAA
>JABJCF010000033.1 GCA_018665625.1 Nitrospina sp.
GATCGACGAAGCGGACCGGTCAAAGTTTATGAACATCAACACAGCGGAAGATTATGAGAAGAGGAACAAAAGAATAATCGTGTATCAACCAAAGGAACCATCATGAGTCTGATTCCCGTCGAAGAAGCAAGACAAAAAATTCTGGAAAAAATCCATTTTAAAGGCGTCGAAAAAGTCTCCCTGGGCAATGCACTAGGAAGGGTTCTCGCTGAAGACATCGTTTCGGGATTGAACAACCCGCCGCTGGACAACTCGGCTATGGATGGTTATGCGTTGATTGCCGAAGACATTGCATCCGCCACTCCCGAGTCGCCCGTAAAGCTTGAGGTTGTGGAAGAAATCGCCGCCGGTTATTCGGCGAAAGGCATCTTAAAGCCTGGGCAAGCCATGCGCATCATGACGGGCGCTCCCATCCCGGAAGGAGCCAACGCGGTATTGATGCAGGAAGACACGGATAAAGAAGGAAACTTCATCCTTGCCAATGACCGCGCCGATGTTGAAGAAAACATCAGAAAAGCCGGAGAGGATGTTCAACAAGGCGAAACCGTCATTAAAAAAGGCGTCACCCTGAGCCCCGCCCATATCGGTATGATGGCTGTGGTGGGCCGGTCGCAAGTGGCCGTCGGTCAACAACCCACGGTTTCCATTCTTTCAACAGGCGATGAAATCCTCGAATTGGACCAGAACCCAGAAGGACCACAAATTTATAATAGCAATGGTCATATGCTGGCGGCACAAATCCGCTCGGCAGGAGGCATCCCTATTTATCTGGGAATCGCCAAAGACACTGAAAAAGACTTGATGGAAAAGTTCGAGTGGGCTCTGCAAGCTGATATCGTGGTTTCATCCGGTGGGGTATCGGTAGGGGATTATGATCTCGTCAAAGCCAGCCTGCAAAAAATGGGACAGGAGATGCTTTTTTGGAAAGTCGCCATGAAACCAGGAAAACCTCTCGCCTTTGGTCGTATTGGCAAAACACCCATATTCGGGCTTCCCGGCAACCCTGTTTCTTCTTTCGTTTCCTTTGAGCAGTTTGTCCGGCCTTCTCTGAAAAAGGTAATGGGCTGCTCTGATTTACAACATCAAACGGTGCAGGCCAAACTAACCAGAACCATCCACAAAAAACCTGGGCGACTGCACTTTTTAAGTGCCATAGTCTCATCGAGCAATGGAGAATACACGGTCGCTCCCGCAGGGGAACAGGGCTCAGGAATTTTAAAATCTGCCGCCAATGCAAATGGATTGCTGATTTTTCCTTTAGAAGAGGCTGAAATTAAAGAAGGCGAGCAAGTTGCCGTTCAGTTACTGGATATTTAAAACCCCCTCAGTCCCCCTTATCAGGGGGAAGATTAATTTAATGTCCCCCCTGATAAGGGGGGATTAGGGGGGTTGTGGTAATTTAAAACTTTTTAAACCAAACTATGCACAAACTGAAAAATAAGATTCTTAAAACATTGTTGATTGGCCTTTTCCTATTTCTAGGCCCATTCCCGGCCTTCGCCCAATCTGATGCAACTCTGGACCGGATCGTCTCACAAATAGAATCGCTTTATCCTCCCATAGAAGGATATGTGATCGCCGTTGAGGGGAGCGGACTCACACTCGACCTCAAACGTGGAATGGCGGTGAAAAAAGGCGATCGTTTGAAACTGATTCGCTACGGCAGAGACCTGTTCCACCCTGTTACCAAAAAGAAAGTCGGACGCAAGGAAACCGATCTGGGAGAGGTTGAGATACTGGAAGTACGGAAAGATTTTTCACACGCCCGACCCACCAACCCGACCGTATTACCTAAAGAAGGCGATGGCGTAAGAAGTCCATTCCAGAAGCTGACCTTTCTGGTGGCACCCCCAAATATAAAAACACGTAAAAAACTGGATGCAGACCGGCTTCGCTACAACCTGGAAAAGAAGCTGAATGAAAACCCCCGCTTTGAAGTCCCGGCCTTTGATTTTGGCCTATGGATGGCGGATGAAAAGCTGAACGAAACCTCTGCCTTAAAACCTAAAAATCTTCGCCGCCTGAAACGCAAGGTAGATGCGGATCTCATCCTGATCCCTAATGTTCGCACTACAAAAGGCAAGATGGTTTTAAGCTACAGGCTCGTCTCAACCAAAGACGGCTCTTTGCAAAAGCAGGCTAAAGTTTTGTCAGACGACCTGCCCGCCCAGGAGGCACGCAGAGAAAGCAGAAGAGGCGCACAAACCAGTTTTGAAGCGAAGAAAAAATATTTCAAATTTATCGATAAAGAACAGTTCCCTTATGAAGTGGTGGATTTTGATGTTGGAGATATTAATGGCGATGGCAAAAACGAGTATGTTCTCATTGACCGTCACCGGGTCCTCATTTATAAGCTAAAAAAGGGCAAGTTGAAAAAATTAGGCCAAATGAGGACCGATAAAGCGATCAACCATTTCATGGGGGTGGATGTCGGTGACATCAATGGCAATGGCCGCGATGAAATATTTGTTACCAACCGTATGGGAGACAAACTGAGCTCGTTTGCACTGGAATCGAAACGTGGCAAAAAGGGCTTCAATCATGTCTGGAAAGATGCAAACCTTTACTTCCGCATCATTCGCCCATTTGGGGCAAAGCCTACTCTGCTGTCGCAAAGCCCGGGCTATGACAACCCTTTCCTGGGTCCCATTAAAAAAGTTGTTTATAAAAACCGCCGCTATCTGCAAGGTCGCAAGCTGAACACACCGGATGTTCACAGCACGCACTTCATCTTATATGGATTGACTCAAGCTGACTTGAGCGGTAACAAAATCAAAGATACGGTAGTTCTTGACAACAGTTATCATTTGCGGGTATATTCTCCAAACGGTAGAGTAGTAGTAAAATCAGACGATTACTACGGTCACGACCCCCGTTTGATCGATATCGGTGTTAAAGAGGATATCGTTGGAGTTGTTCAGCAGGGTGAGCCCGTACGCTATAAAAGCAGGCTGCAATTTGTGAAAAATGGCAGTCAGCGTTTTCTGGTGCTGCCCAAAAATTATACGATTGGGGAAGGTTTTTTAAACCGCCTGATCATCGTCGAAAACTCTGGATTAGCTGTTTTGGGCGTAAATCGAGAAGGTTTTGAGAAGGTTTTCGAGTCCAACAAGCAAAAAGGATTCCTGGGAGCCTTTCGTGTGGTGCCCCGCAAAGGCAATGCGGGTGCCGATGTGCACATATTAAGGACAGAAAAAAGTTTCGCGGTCAGTGACGCATCAAGTGGCACCAGTACTTTTTCAACTTATTTCTGGAAGACTGAGTAATCGAAGTTCAGGCCCAGGTTAGGATGAAATAGAAGGTAAAGAAAAAAAACACCAAAAAAATCAAATAACCTTTGATTTTTATTTTGTTTAGTGGTATCTTTTCAGGGATTTAAGTACATGTTTTTATTGAATAGGCAAATTACGTAAGATTTCAATCACTTACTTAGTTTCAGATTTTTAGATTTCATTGTTAATAAAAAGTAGTTTAGTCATCAACAAAACTTGGAGGAGACAAGCATGAAAAAGAATTTCTTGACTGTAGCCGCAATGTCCGTCGTAGCATTTTTTGCAGCGACTGAAATTGCTAAAGCAGCCGACGTAACATTCAGTGGTCAGATTCGAACCCGCTGGGAAGTAAATGAGCAATCCGCTACAGCTGCGGTTGTTGCCAATGGTGGTGTGTCTGCTGTTTCAGCGGCGCGACCTGGTTTTAACAACACCCCGGACGATTTCGTTTCTACCCGCGTTCGATTGAATGCTGATGTTAATATCAACGACAGCACCTCCGCATTTATCCAATTGCAGAGCGTACGAACTTGGGGTCAGGCCTCAGGTGGTCTGAGCACTGGCACAGGCAATGGTGGTTCCGGGAACGCATCTGGAACAAACAGCGATGCTGATGCATCTGTTGGTGTACATCAAGCTTACTTCACCTTGAAAAACTTCGCCAATCTTCCGATTGCGATGGATGCCAAAATTGGTCGTCAGCAAGTTGTTCTTGACGGACACCGTCTGTTCGGACACACCGGTTGGGCTCAGGGTGCGCAAACGCATGATGCAGTACGTTTGACTCATGCTCATGACAATATGTCTCTGGTTCTTGCCTACATTCTTGCTCAGGAAGATGGCCGAGCGCAAGATCCTAATGATGTAAATGATTCAGAAGTTTATCTGGCTCACTTTAACTACAAAGGTATTTTGGGCGGTCAGTTCTCCGCTATCTACGCCTACTTGGATAATGGTTGTAGCCCTGTAGCAGCTAGTGCTACTAACAGTTGTTCAAATGGCAACAATGAGACGCATACCATCGGTGGGCGTCAAGCAGGACAGCTTTTTGGAATCGATTACCGTGGTGAAATTTACTACCAATTTGGTGAAGCAGATGGTGTAGCTAACGTTGCAGGTCTTGGCGCTACAGGTGTCGCGGCCGGTGCAGGTACTCCTTCTGTAGACCGAAGCGCTTATATGTTTGGTGTACGTGTTGGAAAAACTTTCAACAATGTTATGTTCAAACCAGGCATCACAGTTTGGTACGATTACCTTTCTGGAACCACAGATGAAGACCAAAGAAATGGTGACTGGAAATCATTCAACACCTTGTTTGACACTGGCCACAAATTCTA
>JABJCF010000034.1 GCA_018665625.1 Nitrospina sp.
AAAATGACAAGCGGCGGGTGGTTTAAGAGGTGAGGGGACATCACCTGTCAAAGGCTCAAAGGGTTTCTGTTCACCTAAGTCAGGGATAGACTTCAGTAGTGATCGTGTGTATGGATGTTTTGGATTATTAAATATTTCCTCTGCTGATCCTTGTTCAACAATTCTCCCAAGATACATAATGGCAATTATGTCAGCCAGGTACCTTACCACGCTCAAATTGTGGCTGATAAATAAATAGGTGAGATTGCGCTTGGCCTGCAATTCTTTTAGTAAATTTAATACTTGTGCTTGCACTGAAACATCAAGAGCGCTGGTGGGCTCGTCTAATACCAGAAACTCAGGTTCAAGAATCAGCGCTCTTGCTATGGCAATGCGCTGGCGTTGCCCTCCCGAAAATTCATGGGGATAACGCTCCAATACGGAAGTGTTCAAACCGACTTCTTCCATAACGCGAGAAATTTTTTCTGTTTTTTCCTCCGGTGATAAATCAGGCTGGTGTACTTCCAAACCCTCAAAAATAATCCCTTCAAGGGTCATTCTGGGTTGCAGGGAACCAAATGGATCTTGAAACACCATTTGCATATGTTTGCGAAAACTTTTTAGATTGTTTCCCGATAGTTGCATTACATCTCGTCCTGAAAAATTGACTTCTCCCTTGGCATGGGAATTTAATTTTAAAATTGATTCTCCCATGGTAGTTTTTCCGCAACCTGATTCTCCTACTAAAGCAACCGTTGACCCTTTGGGGATTTCCAGATCAACATGGTCTACGGCACGGACATGTGCCACAGTTCGTAAGAAAACCCCTTTGCGAACTGGAAAAAAAGTTTTCAGGTTTTTGATGGATATTAGTGATTCATTGCTTATAGCGCGTTTGTTTATTGGTATTTTTTGATTGTTTATATCCCATTTAGAATTGTTTCCTTTGTCCAATAGGTGACAGGTCACCTTGTGGCCGTCTGTCACGGGATGAGCAAGACTTTCTTTTTTGCATACATCCATCACAGCTGGACAACGATCAGCAAAACGACACCCTTCTTTATACTCAGTGGCAGAGGGGACAATGCCGGGTATGGTGTCTAAAAGGAAGGAGGGTTTTTCAAGTTTAGGTATGGAACTGAAAAGAAGTTTCGTGTAGGGATGGGACATGTTTTTGAAAATCTGTTCTCGTTTACCGTATTCGGCAACGCGACCTCCATACATGATACAAATATCATCGGCCATCTGATTTACGATTCCCATATCGTGAGTGATGAGTAATATGGCCATGCCTGTTTGTTTTTGCAAATCACTCATCAGTCGCAATACCTGAGCCTGAATCGTTACATCCAGTGCAGTGGTCGGTTCATCCGCAATCAGGAGTTTTGGTTCGCATGCAAGAGCCATTGCAATCATCACTCGCTGCTTCATGCCTCCTGATAATTGATGCGGATAATCATCGATCCGCTTATGGGGATCAGGGATTCCAACCCTATCCAATAATTCGATTGCGCGACTACGGCAGTTTCCCTCTGCAATTTTTAGATGCTGCTTTAGGGGTTCTTGTAACTGATCACCAATTCGAAAAAGTGGATTGAGGGAAGTCATGGGCTCTTGAAATATCATCGCAATGTCATTGCCGCGAAGATTGCGCATTTCGTCGTCATCCAAATTAGAAAGATCCCGGTCTTCGAAAAATATATTTCCTGAAGGATGATAACCATTTTCCGCAATCAACTTGATGATGGAAAAGGCCGTCTGCGTTTTTCCACAACCGGATTCTCCTACAAGCGCAAGGGTTTTTCCCTGTTGCAGATCAAACGAAACGCCATCAACAGCGCGTGCAATTTTCCCAGGGCCTGCATGAAAGTGAGTCGCTAAATTCTTAACTGAGAGAAGCATTTTGTCTAAAGAGTCTTTCTGGGGTCAAAAGCGTTTCGTACACCTTCTCCTACAAAAGTCAGTAGGGTGATCGTAAAGCTAAGTGTTATAAAGGTGGGAAGGAGTATCCATATCGCATGCAGATTGTTTTTCCCTTGAGCAAGAAGCTCGCCCAGACTTGGTGCGGGGCTGGGAACTCCCAGGTTGAGAAAGTCCAGGCTAACCAGTGCTAAAATTCCTGCCGTTACTTCAAAAGGGAAAAAAGTAACGACGGGTGTCAGCGCATTGGGAAGAATATGGCGGCGCATAATTTTAAAATTGGAAACCCCAAGACTTTTTGCGGCTTTCACAAACTCATAGTTTCTGACTTTTAAAAATTCGGCACGTATGTATGCGGCTATGCCCATCCATGCGGTGAGGTTTAGAATTAGAAATAGCAGTAAGGCCGAAGGAACAAGAAAAGAACTGAGTATGATTAAAATATAAAGCCGGGGGATAGAGCCCCAAATTTCAGTTATTCTTTGTCCCGACAAATCCACCCAGCCGCCAAAGAATCCTTGCGTCCCTCCAATCAGGCACCCTATTAAAGTTCCGGTTATAGCCAATGAAACACCGAAGACCATTGATATTCTGAAACCATAAATTAACCGGGCTAATACGTCGCGTCCGCGATCATCGGTTCCTAAATAATGCCCATCAGCCCAGGAGGATTGATTTAGCCCTTCACCATCGTGAGTTTTTGTCTCATAGGGAGCAGCCAGAACAACGTTTCCTGTAATGGATTCTGTGGGGATATATTTATAATCGTAACGAACTGGAGGCCAGAGCATCCAATAATCTCTGGGAGAGCTTTCGACTGTGTCGGGTATTGATTCAAAACTTGGAGTAGGCTCTTCATCCTCATCTTCAAAGTCTCCCATATCTAATCCAAGCCCAGATCCTTCCGAGTTAATTGTGCTTGAGATACCGCCTAAGAGATCAGAAAAGCCTCGAGATTTGTAATCAGGTTCACTGGGCAAGCTGCCGCCAAAATCTTTTTCACTATAAGTGACTGCTATGGGGAAATAGGGTTTGCCCTCGACAACAATAATTAATGGGCGGACATTACAAATCAACTCCGCGGGAAGGGATAAAACAAGAAGAGCCGCCAGTATTAAAAAACTGAAATAGGCCCTGCGATCGTTTTTGAATACGCCCAGCTTTACTTTCCATTCTTTGTTCAGACGAAGCATATTACCCTTGGGACTCATCAAAAGAAATTCTGGGATCGATCAATACATAAGAAAGATCGGTTAGCATTTGACCCACCAATGCCATGAGAGAAAAAATAAACAGGGTGCCCAGAACAATCGGGTAGTCGCGTTGGATCACCGCCTGATAAGAAAGCAGTCCCAGCCCGTCTAATGTAAATATTTGTTCTAACAAAAGTGAACCCGTAAAAAACATGGCCATAAATGCGATAGGGAATCCAGTGACCAGCGGGATGAGAGAATTTTTCAATACATGTTTGAAATAGACCGTTTTTTCCGGTAGCCCTTTAGCGCGAGCAGTGAGTACATACTGTTTGCGCATTTCTTCCAAAAAAGCATTTTTGGTCAACAGAGTTAGAGTAGCGAATCCACCGAGAACATAACAGAAAAGAGGGGCAGCCAAATGGTGTAAGTAATCGATCGTTTTTTCCCAGAAAGTCCAGCTTTCGTAACCGGGAGTTCCGGCTGACGTCAAGCCAGCAATGGGTATGAGATGCGCAACGGCTCCATCGCCTGGGCCTAAAAGCACGATGAGGAAGATGGCCAGTACAAAACCCGGTACACTATAACCAATAAGCACGATCAAACTGGTCCAGGTGTCAAATCGACTGCCATTTTTTATGGCCTTGGCAATGCCGAGAAGGATGCAAATGGTATAGGTCAAAAAGAAACTGGTAACGCCCAGCGAAGCAGAAACCGGCAGTTTTTCTTTTATCAAAGATAAAACAGATTTGTTTCTATAAAAAGAGTTGCCGAATTTGAAAACCAGAAAGCCTTCCCAGTTATCGTAATTGGAAAGGGAATCGAATAGAGGCTCATCTATTTTCTGGGGTGAATACCAGAGAAAAGTTCTTAAATATCTTTCCCAGAGCGGTCGGTCTAGATGATAGATCTTCTTCAGTTCTTCATAATGCCTGGGGTCCAATTCCTGTTGTTTGCTGGTAGGGCCCGACATTGCTCCACCCCCGGCTTCCGTCAGCGAACTGCCGTGACCACTTAAAAGAGATTTCATCTGATCGATGGGGCCACCGGGAACGAATTGTGTCGCTATGAAAGTGATGGTAACAATTCCGATCAAAGTCGGAAACATCAATAGCAGACGACGGATGATATATGCAGTCATAGATTTTTATTTAACTGAAGTTCCAGCAGCGCGGGCTTTTTTAAGTTTTTCTGCTTTTTCTTTATCCCACCACCACCACTCCAGAATGTTATTGCTTATTGCGGCTTGCGAAGCATTTATTTTGGGC
>JABJCF010000331.1 GCA_018665625.1 Nitrospina sp.
ACGGCTTGCAAAATTTGTCACGGTGTTACTGGGAACGGATTCGGAATTATGGCGCAAGGATTGAACCCTCCTCCCAGAAACTTTACCTGCCGTTCAACCATGGAAACCATTTCAGACGGTCAGTTATTCTGGATCATTCGTAACGGTTCGCCTGGCACAGGAATGCCTGCCTTCAAAAATCTGAAGGATAAGGAAATCTGGCAGATTGTTCATTACCTAAGAATATTTTCTAAACAAAAACGCTAATGCCAAAGTGGGTCGCAATTTTCGGATTAACCGTTGGCTTATTATTTCATTCAAGCCTGGCTGCCGAACAAGAATCAGAACTAACCAAAACCATTGACCCAAATTTTGTACCCGTAAAAATATATACGGTGGTTTCGGGAATCTGCCCTCAAAATAGAACTACCAAAACAGCTCCTGGCAGGTATCTGGATAAAACCAACCCACTTCCACCAACAAAAGAAAATATAGAAAGAGGCAAGAAACTTTTTACAGAAGATGCGAAGCCAACTGCCTGCAAGCTCTGTCACGGACATCGAGGAAACGGCAATGGAAGCCTTGCAAGAAGGATGGAACCGCCTCCGAGAAATTTCACTTGTGGAAAAGTGATGGATGATTTGCCGGATGGACAATTATTCTGGATCATACAAAATGGCTCAAAAGGTACAGCCATGCCGGCCCATAAATTTTCATTGAACAAGGAACAAATTTGGCAATTGATTCTTTATATAAGAAACTTTTTAGAAACTTAAGGAAATGGTAAATATCCCCATCTTAGGTTTGAAATTAAACCCGGAGTATTAATATGTTCAGATGGTCGACTTCTTTTATATTACTTGTCCTGTATTTATTTTTGTCCTCTTCAGTTTGGGCAGGAAACGATGGTTACGCTGAGAAGATCATTAACAGCCAATGCAAAAATTGTCATCGTTTTGAAGGGGAGCCCAAATCAAAATTTGAACTCAAAGCTCCCGATCTAATGTGGGGAGGTGTCAAATTCCAGAAACCGTGGCTGGTAAGACGATTGCTTGGGCAGGAGGACAATCTCTATCCCAATGGATATCGTTGGGATAAATTGCGGCTATCACTAAAACATATGATTTCGACTCATGAAGAGGCAGAAATAGTTGCAAGTTATATGGAGAAGAAATTTAAAGACCCTCGTGTAAAAAAAAGTTTTGTCGACATGTCAACCTTTAGCGAAATGGAAGCATCGCTGGGCGCAGAAATATTCCGAGAATATTCCTGCCTGGGTTGCCACCAGATTAAGGACGACGAAGGAAAACTAATTGGGGGACCCATTAGCGTAACTCTATTTGATGCAGGCAATCGCTACACCCTCGATTGGTGGAGCCGGTTCGCAGAAAACCCGCAGGACTTCACCCCGCATAGCGGAGAATACCTGGCTGATATCAGTATGAGAAAAGCACGCCACATAATTGGCTATGTTATGACTTTAGGCGTAAAAGATTTTAAATTTTACGAACCCTGGAAATCCAAAGAATTTAAAAATGCAGATCTCGAACGCGGAGCGCAGGTTTATAAAGAATATTGCGTGCAATGTCATGGGAAAACAGGAGGAGGGGATGGTCCCGGAGCAAAAGGACTCGACCCAAAACCTGCTATGCATTCAGAACTACCTTTGAGTGATTACCCCGATGACTACCTTTATAACCTTATTTATTATGGAGGAAAAAGCGTTGGCAAATCCCCAAATATGCCTGATTGGGGACTCACCCTGCCCCCGCAAAATATTGCCGATGTCATTGCTTATCTCCGCTCCACTTTTAAAGGCGAATAGTAATCTCTTTTTTTCCTTCTGCGTTTCTTAATCTTCAAAGAAACGCAGAAGGTTTTCACCCCCTCAATCTCTGTTCCCCCTATTTCTAAAATCCCTTTAAAGGTTATGTTTTCAACCTGATTTAATGATAAAGACCTGATCTTTTTGGGTGCACACCTATTTATTAAAAATTTTTCATTTTGAATTCATCATAATTTAATGGCGATATTAAACGCCCGGACTATATTTATGGCTAGTACGTAAAAAATATTTACTGATAAAACGTAAAATTTTTCATACTGCCTAAGGAGGTTCCAATGTCATTCATAGAAGATGCTTCCAGCACAAAAGGAAAAATTTTAGTCATCGATGATGAACCAGATGTTCGAGAAGTCTTAAGAATTCATCTGGAATCAGCAAATTTTAATGTTATTGAAGCTGAGAATGGTGAAGAAGGAATAAAACTTATGAAATCAGGTGCAAACCTGCTTCAAGTCGGTCTCATTATCTGTGACATACGCATGCCAAAGGTGAATGGGGTTGAAGCAATAGACTTTCTGAAAGAGAATGCACCATCTATTCCCATAATAGTAGTTACAGGCTATCCAGATTCGGAGTTGGCAGTTTCACTACTGAAAAAAGGAGTTAAAGATTATTTGGTCAAACCTGTAGAAAAGGAAACACTTCTTACGAAGGTAAAAGAAGCGTTGTCATCAGAACAAGAGTTCGATTACGTTTAAAACCATGTTCCCATAAATAAGGTCCCTATCCATGGACACTATTCCACCGGGTTCTCCTACCGCATCGGGGAATCAAACGGGAGCACTAAAATCGAACAACATAAAGGCCGGATTAAAAAATAAATTAATCTGGACTATGTTGGGTGTTGGGGCGTTACCCTTGATCCTGGCTATGATCCTTTCCTATCTTCAAGGAACTAAATCCCTCCAAGGAGTGATCGGAGCCAGTTTCAAGGCGCTAGCGTATGAAACTTCAACCAAGATCGACTTGCTTATTCAAGGTGAAATCATTGCCCATGACCGCCTTTCAGCAGACAAAATAATTCAGGATTCTATTCTGCAATCCCACCAAAGGCTACGTTTTCTAAACTCGACCCAACGAGGGCGCGTACTCGCGCAGGAAAAAGCGGATTGGGAGAATACCGATCGAAAAACAAAACCTCTTCATTATGAAGAATCAAGCATAGTCCTGAAAAACTTTCTCCAAAGGAAGACTCCTTCAGCATTGGCCACACGTGCATTATTCGTTACAGACTCCTATGGGGTTTTGCGAGGCAGCATCAATGATTTTCCAGAATTTATTACTAAGAATAATCCAGCCACAGAAAAAATATTCTCAGGGGAAAAGGCTACTGTATTTATTGGCTCCATATATAGCCATCCGAAATCAGACACCCCTCTTGTCCAATTTGCCTTTCCGATACAAGGGAAAAGAGGAAAGCCCATTGGTATACTCCATCACATATTTGATGCAAGGGAACTATTTTCTGGGTCCATTGAACCAATCACCTTTGGAGAAACAGGTCACGTCATGCTGATCGATTCCAAGGGAGTCGTTATTGATTGCCCCATTTTACCTACGGGATTCCAATTATCTGATCCATTTTTGGTTCAAAGCGTTACACAAAAAAATCCCGATTGGGTAAAAATAAAAGGCGACGGGCACGGAGGGAAAGATCTTTCTATTATTGGTTTTTCACCATTAACTTTGACGCGGAAAATCACCACCCCCTCAACTGGAAACGATTGGTATACCTTCGCATGGCAGTCATCAGATGAATTGTTTGCGCCAATGAACAAACTTTTCCTTTGGATCTCCACGGCAGGGATCGTTTCTGTTTTGTTAATTGGTTTTATGGGGTCAGTGGCGGCAAAAAAAATCGTTCAACCCATTCGGCGACTCCAGAACGCCGCATCAAGAATAGGAAAGGGAGAAAAAGTTGGACCACTGGAGATCAAAACAGGGGACGAAATAGAAGCACTTGCAGATGAAGTTAACTCGATGAACGAAATGCTTCAGAAATCTTTTTCCGGGCTGGAAAATCAAGTGCTCAAAAAAACGCAAGAGTTTCGTTATCTAAAAGAATATACCGATAGCATTTTGATGAGCGTACCCGATGCCGTGGTAATTTTTGATCCCGATTTGAAAATTGAATATTGCAATGTAGCTTTTGAAAATATAATTGAAAAAAAAATTAGCTCTTTTCGAGGGGAATCCCTTTTAAGCTTATATCTTGATCCAGCAGAGCCATGGCAAACACTTCATGATGCATTAATAAAGGATCTCGAAAATGTGCAGCCCATTTCGAACCGAACTCTGGGCAACCAAACGATCCAGTGTTACACAGCAAAAGATCCTCTTGCTCCTATAGAATCACCTTCATTACAAAGCTTACAGCGAACAATAAAATTAGATGAGAAGGTTTTTGCTTTTAAGGTTTTTGATTTAGTTATTCAAGAAGGGAGCGAAAACCATATCGGCTTGTTATTAAGAGATGTCACAGAAGAAGTAGACTTGCACGATCAGCTGGCCTTGGCTGAAAAGTTGTCTGGACTGGGAACATTAACCGCTGGCATCGCTCATGAATTAAATAATCCTCTTGTTTCTATCATGGGGTTTACAGAAGTGATCCTGGACGAGAAAGATCCAGAGAAAATAAAAAAATATGCCAAAAAAGTTTTTGATCGTTCCAAACATATGGCATCCGTTATCCTCAACATGGCGGGCTATGTCCGAGCCCCTTCGACGGCCGACAAAAAAGAAGTGGATATCAACGAACGGATTGATGGAGCCATAGAAATTGCTATCCTGGCTTCCTACAGTAATGACATCCATCTTGATAAAAATTTTTCATCCCTCCCACCCATTCTTGCCAAGCCAGAAGAAATCCAGCAGGTTTTTCTCAATCTGCTAACCAACGCAGTTCAAGCAATGGAAGGAAAAGGGAAGCTGACAATATCTACCCAGTCTGAAAATGGCAATGTAATGGTAAAAATCAGTGACACCGGCCCCGGTATTCCCCAAAAGTATCTCTCCAAAATTTATGATCCCTTTTTTACCACTAAAGAACAAGGCAAAGGCACTGGATTAGGATTGAACATTGTCCATCAATTAGTGGTAAAGTATGAAGGCCATATTGATGTGTCTTCCAGCTTGGAAAAAGGAACCACTTTTACGATCATGTTTCCTGCGCATCATTGATAAAATTTATTTAACACATAAAGATGCTTTTCCATGATCAAAGCTGGGCCTAATTTTGAGCGCATGAAAAAAATAATTTATTCCTTTTCAGTTGCCTTAATTGTTTTTGGTGCATCACCGGTTTTTGCTGACAAGCCAGACAAAGCTCAATGTCCGCAAAAAAGAACCACACCAAATGCACCCGTAAAATTTTCTGAGTTAACCAATCCTCTAGAAGCCACCGAAAAACGATTAAAAAAAGGCGAAGAACTTTATATGGACAAAGCACAACCTATTCAGTGTTTGCATTGCCATGGAGCAAGAGGGGATGGGACAGGTGAATTAGGTTTGCAGGCCAACCCACCGGCAAGAAACTTTACCTGCGCAGAAACAATGAAAAATATTTCGGATGGTCAGATGTTCTCGGTTATCAAAAATGGCATTGAAGGCACAGCAATGCCATCCTATTCAGATCTGGAAGACTGGCAGATTTGGGTGTTGATCCATTATGTAAGACAGTTTGGAAAATAGTCCGGGCTAGCGGATGGTGAGTTTTTTATATTTTGAGCGGCGATTTTCTTCTTTCCCACCTAATTCCTTTTTCCTTTTTTCCTGATATTCTTCAAAGTTACCCTCGAACCAACGCACTTTACTATCGCCTTCGAATACCAGTAGATGGGTACAAATTCGGTCTAAAAAGAATCGGTCATGACTGATCACCAGAGCACAACCATTAAAATCGAGAATGGCATTTTCCAGATTCCGCAAGGTCGTCACATCAAGGTCATTGGTGGGTTCATCCAACAGCAACACATTTCCACCCCGTCGCAATAACTTTGCAAGGTGAACTCGGTTGCGTTCGCCGCCGGAAAGTTCTCCCACCTTTTTTTGTTGATCTGGCCCTTTAAAGTTGAAGCGGCCCACATAGGCACGCGAATTGAGGGTTTTTCCCGCAACCTCAATGTGCTCGGTTCCTCCAGTAATTTCTTCAAACACAGTTTTTTCTGCGCTCAAGTCGTGTCGATGCTGATCAACATAAGATAGTTGAACCGTTGAACCTAACTTTAAAGTTCCAGTATCCGGTTGTTCTTCCCCAGCGATCATTTTGAAAAGAGTCGTTTTCCCTGCACCATTGGGACCGATTAAGCCGACTACCGCTCCTCGTGGAACAGAAAAAGTTAGATCAGAAAAGATGGGATCACCCCCGTAACTTTTTGATAGGGTCTCCACTTCTATAACCTGTTCACCGAGTTGCGGACCAGGTGCAATTTGTATCTCAAGCGTATTGTCTTCCATATCCACTTTTCGGGATGACAGCTTTTCGTATTCGTTTATTCGTCCCTTATTATGTTTGCGACGTGCGCCGGGACTTTCTTTCAACCATTGCAATTCTTTGTCGAGCCGTTTTTGTAAAGTGGAGGCACTTTTTTCACGTCGGCGCAAAATTTCAGTTTTTTGTTCCAGCCAGGAAGAGTAGTTGCCTTCAAAGGGTCTGCCTTTCCCACTTTCAAGCTCAAGAATCCATTTAGTAATGTTATCAAGAAAATAACGGTCATGAGTTGAAACAATAACATTGCCAGGGTAATTGGAGAGTGCCTCTTCAAGCCACTGAACGGTTTCCGCATCGAGATGGTTGGTGGGCTCATCCAAAAGAATCATATCGGGTTTTTGCAATAGCAATTTGCATAAGGCCACTCGTCGAGCTTCTCCTCCTGAAAGAGTCCCCGCCTTCTGGTCGTCTGCAGGTAGAACCAGAGCATCCATCG
>JABJCF010000332.1 GCA_018665625.1 Nitrospina sp.
AGAGAAGTCTTTCCGCAGGTTGTTTGGCAGGCAGAAGCTCCTCTATTTCGAACGGCACCCGCTCCGCTTTTTCTTCTTTCGCGTCGGGTACACGAGGATGGAATTAAAGTTGTGATGACGGGTGAGGGGGCAGACGAGATTTTGCTAGGATATGACCTTTTTCGTGAAACGGCCATCCGGCGTTTTTGGTCTCGCTCACCAAATTCCAAGTGGCGTGGGAGCCTGTTACGGAGGCTGTATGCGTATCTTCCCCAGTATCAAAATCCTCGATATTTTCAAATGCTACTGGACTTTTATAAATCACATCTAAGCGATAATGGTGATCCGCATTATGCAATGTCTGTACGCTGGGCCAATGGAATAGCCCTTCAATCCTTTTTTTCGGATGAAATGAAATCATTTGTTTCTGCCAATGATCCAGTAACCAGCTTGAACGCTATTTTGCCCGAAAGTTACAAAAAATCAGATGACATTGACAGGGCTCAATGGATTGAATGCCAGACTCTTTTGTCAAATTATTTACTGTCAAGTCAAGGGGATAGGATGTCTATGGCGCATGGTGTGGAGAGTCGAGTTCCGTTTCTCGACCATGAATTTATTGAATTCTGCTCCAGATTACCTCGTAATATTAAATTGCGTGGTTTGAAGGATAAGTTTATCCTCAGAAAATCTTTCGCCAAGAAATTACCAGAAGAAATAACTAGTCGTCCAAAAGTCGCTTATCAGGCCCCCGATGTGAAAGGGTTTTTTGTTGATGGCAAAGCGCCCGATTATGTTTATGATATGTTTAATCCGAAACGCATCCGTGAAAATGGCCTTTTTAATGAAACCCGAGTAGAACAACTATTAAAAAAGGCAGAATCATTTAAACTGGGTCGTGTTAGCACTCGGGATAACATGGCTTTTATGCTAATTCTTTCCACAATGTTACTTGATGAAACTTTTGTGAAAAATAGAAGTAAATATACTTCTGATATGAAGTTTTCATCAACGTTTAAGCTTGTTTAGGATTTCTTTTCATAGCAGTTTTGAAAATTTCAGATTGAAGTCACTTTGTGGTCAAGGGGGCTATGAGCAAGTCTAAGGCGTTTTCCCGGTCCTGACGAAACGATGGATGATGCAGCGTTTGAGTTGTCGAAAAAAAAAGAATTTATGTGCTAACTATTAAGGAGTTAAGAGGCAAATATGACCAAAGAGAAACCACTTCAGTCTATTCAAGAAACAATTATTTCATATGTCTTGGAAAATCATATCAGCGAATACACTGCGGATACATTACCATTGGATCAATCCTTATTCGAGCTTGATATTCTTGATAGTATGGGAATTATAGAGTTGATCGCTTTTATAGAGACTACATGGTCTATTACTATAGAGGATACGGAAATTACTACAGAAAACTTAGGTTCTATTAATAAAATGATAACGTTGATAAATGAAAAGACTTCCTAGACAGGTTGGTTTGTCAGTGTCGGTAGTCTGTCATGATTGGGAGGGGGCACACAGAAGTTGTAGTTTTTAGTTATTCCTTTTCCAGAGCTACTGTGTAGTAGTCGGGTTTCAAAAGAAGGTCCTTTACGAGAAGTTGGTCTCGATCTCCCAGTTTTTCGTAAAGAGACTGCACCCGTGCATCATCAATATAACCTGACAGGTCAGCTTTCACATTGAACCATTTTTTCATACGTAAGTTTGCTCCGTCTGCAAGAGCGAAGATATCCTCCATATCAACTACTTTTTCGTTTACATGGAGGAACTGATCTACAAGCCACTGAGGTTCCTTCGTCACAAATTCCATGGTTTTTTCCCAATCGTTTTCGATTTCAGGGGAATGGACATTTAAGTGACAACTTACATTCTTTTTATCGGCCAACGTCAAAACCGTTTTTGCGATCTCTACTTTTTCGCTAAGGTCGTTTACGTCGGTTAGTAAAAGATCAAAAAAACGCTGGTTTAAATTTAACCTATAGCGACCATGTTTACCGTAAAGCCAAAGAATTAATACTCCATCATCTGCAAGGTGAGCTTTTAGCCGTTTGATTCCTTCCATCATGTCGGCAGTGTGGTGCAAAACGCCAATGCAGAGAATCACATCAAACTTTTTTTCTTCAAGGTTGAGTTTTAAAATATTTTCCTGCTGGAACTTGATATTTTTCAACTCCATGCTTCTTGCTTTTTCCTGAGCTTTCTCAAGGGATGCCGGCGTAAGGTCTACGCCCTGGAAA
>JABJCF010000333.1 GCA_018665625.1 Nitrospina sp.
GATATCGCTTTGGAGATTGCCAGGAGAAACCCCTCTCCCTTTAAAATTATTGGAATGGATTTTAGTTTGTCGATGCTGAATCTGGGCAACAAGAAAATCTCTTCTGAAGATTTGAGCCAAGACATAAAGCTAATTCCAGGTTCAGCAGAAAATATCCCATTAAAAGATCAGACTTTTGACGGGGCTATTACTGCATTTGGAGTACGAAATTTTGCTGATGCTAAAAAGGGGCTTCAAGAAATGTATCGAGTCCTTAAACCCCATGGCAAAATAGTTGTTTTGGAATTTTCTTTCCCAAAGAATGGAGTACTGCAATGGCTCTATCGTTTATATTTTGAAAAAATATTACCGTTCACTGGACGCATTGTGTCAGGACATAAAAGTGCCTACACTTATCTGCCAGCGTCCGTTGCAAATTTTCCGCAAGGAAAAGCATTCAGCAAAATGCTTGAAGATTCTGGATTTGAAAATGTAATGTTGAAAGAGCTGACTTTCGGAATAGTTACCCTTTATAGCGGTACAAAAAATGTCTGATAACAATTCCAACCTCAGTCTAAAGTTTGCCGGTTGGACTCTATTCATTTTGGCTTTAATATTTATTAATTCCAAAGACTATTTTTCTTATACCCCCCCTCCCCTTGTTAAATCCATATCAAGCAAAGTGGAACTGGGCAATGACTATCAAGGACTTCTAAATTTACAGAAAGCCTTTGTTCGAAACGCCAAAGCGATAAAACCTTCTGTAGTTAGCATCAATAAGGTTAAAGAAATTACTGAGAAATCCTCGTGGTATGAAATCGACCCCAGTTTCTCATGGTTTTTACGAGCTAAAACCTGGCTTTCGAATAATATTCGAGGGCGTAAATATGTCGTCGAAAGTGTAGGCTCGGGAATTGTATTGGACTCAGACGGCTATATTCTTACCAACTATCATGTCGTCGAGAAACTAGATAGGGTTCTAGTTAAACTTTCTAACGGCAGGGAATATTTCGGAAAAATTCTTGGCTATGATTCCTTCACTGATTTAGCTGTTCTGAAAATTTCAACATTACGGAGTTTACCGGAGCCTAAATTTGGACAGTCTGAGAACCTGCAAGTCGGAGAGTGGGTAATGGCCATTGGTAACCCCTATGGACTTGAAGGTACGGTCACTGTTGGAATAATTAGCGGTAAAGGAAGAACAGATTTAGGAATTACCCATTTCGAAAGTTTCATTCAAACCGATGCATCCATTAATCCCGGTAACAGTGGAGGTCCATTGATTAATTTGGATGGAAGCATTATTGGAGTCAATACCGGTGTTGCCGCCATTGGCTCCGGTGTCGGGTTTGCAATCCCAGTTGAAACAGCACTGCAAATAGCAAATCAACTCGTTCAGAGTGGGACTGTGTCGAGAGGTTGGTTGGGCGTTGGAATTCAGGATCTTTCTCCAGAGATTGCGAGTTCATTGGATTTTAAAAGTACCGACGGAGTGCTTGTAAATAGTGTGGATTTGGAAACCCCGGCTGGCGAAGGCGGAATTATACGTGGCGATATCATTCTTCAGTATGATGGTAAGTCCATTCCCGGCTCAAAATATCTACAAAAAACCGTGGCAGAAACAGAGGTGGGCCGTGTTGTATTAGTAAAAATTTTTAGAGATGGAAAAGAAAAAACTCTAACCATTACAATTGGAAAATTAGTTTCCTAATATGTTCTGGCTAATTAATTAAAAAAACGATGCGAGAACTACGAACGGAAATAGAAATTGCAGCTTCCACTAATAAAATATGGAGCATCCTAACTGATCTGGAAAGATGGGGAAAATGGAACCCTCTAGTTGATACGGCAAGCGGCAATACCTCTCTTGGTTCCAAGCTGAGCATTACTATGCGTTGTGAGGATGGCAAAGATGGCCCTAAATATACCCCAACCATAACTGACTTTGAAAAACCAAAATTTTTTCGTTGGCGTGCCACGATGATGGCCGGATTTTTATTTACCAACGATAAAATATTTGAACTTGTAGAAACGGATTCTGGCACGCGGTTGATTCACACTGAAGCTTTCAGTGGAATTTTTGTGCCTCTGTTTTGGGGTAAATTAAGGGAAGGAATCCTGCCCATGTTAAAAACAATGAACGATGCTTTAAAAATTGAAGCTGAAAAGAGTCCTAATTAACTTTCGGCTAATTCAAATCCCACCTCGATAATTTTATCGGTTATTTCCTTCAAGTTTGTTTCCTCTACGTTAAAATCAATATTCACTTCTTTTTTATCAAGCTCCACAACCACTGTGTTGGTCCCCTTAATGTTATTTAAGGCTTCAGTAATTGTCTGAACACAGTGTTGACAGGTCATTCCCTCCACAACTAATGTTTCTTGTGTCATTTCAAAAAATCCTCAATTATTTTGAATTTGTTTCTTTTGTATATTACTCCGCAATTTTGGCTGAATGGATTGAAATTTCAAAAGATTTAAGATTAAATGAGAACGGCGGAGCAATAATGTACCAGTGAGCCGTTGATATATTTTTTGTTGTGGCGGAGTAAAAGTGTCCCACTCACGTTAAGCTTTCTATCCTGTATGTAATCCATATTCAGGAGGGAGGCGAAAGGATGTATCC
>JABJCF010000334.1 GCA_018665625.1 Nitrospina sp.
CGTTGGCGCTGTCCGCCAGAAAGTTTTTGAGGTTTATAAAGCAGCCTTTCCTCAAGACCTATTTTGCTCAGTATGGCATCTGATCGGTCATTCATTTCTTGCTTGGGTAAGTCTTTCAGTTCCAAGGCCATATTTACATTTTGACGGGCCGTGAGGCTCATGAACAGATTGTGAGCTTGAAATATGAAACCTATATTTTTTCGAATATCAATTTGAGAATTTTTATCCAGGCCTTTTAATTCATTGCCAAACAATACCAGGCTTCCCTCTTGCACTGACCGCAAGCCACCTATTAAGGTGAGAAGAGTCGTTTTCCCAGACCCAGAAGGGCCAGTAAGGATCACGATTTCTCCTCGACCAATTTCTAGATCATTATCATAGAGGACCTGTTTTCGAGATTCTCCTTCACCAAAATAATGGCCGAGCCCTATGATACTTAAAGAAATATTATTTTTAGTCATTTCACTTTATATTAAGTTTAGTACAAGTCAGCTGGGTCTGCTTCTACTACTTTGCGCACTGCCCAAACAGCAGATAAAAAGCACATAAATGTAGTTAGGGTAAATATTATCGTTCCTCTTACAAATGTCAGATACATATTGATCTGGCTGAAACCTTCTATTATTTCATAGAGAAAAAAACTGAATAGTAAGCCCGGAAAAAAACCCGCACACGAAAGAATCAAAGCTTCACTAACAACAATCCCCAACAAAAAACCTGGGGAATGCCCCATCGCTTTTAATGTGGCAAACTGAGGTAAATGATCGTTTATTTCATTGAATAGAATCTGGTAGCAAATAATAACACCTATTACGAATCCAACAATTAATCCTATTCCAAAAATAATTCCAGAAGGTGTGTGTGTTACTACAAAATCATTTTCTCTTTTATGTAATTCCTCACGCGTCAACACATCAAAATCGTCAGGCAGGCTAGCCTTCATATCCTGTTTTACTTGTTGGGGGTCTACTCCCGGCTTTAAATAGATAAAACCTAAATCGACCTCATCGATTACTTTGGACATGTTAAACGGGTTGCCATAAATTCTATAATAATTATCAAGACCCAAAATCACATGGCCTTCATAAGTGAAGTTAGACCCTAGCTCAAATAAACCTGCTACCTTAATTTTGGAGGCTACCAATTGAGTGACAGTTCCAACTTCGATTTCTCCTAGTTCTCTTCTTGATAACCTATCATATAGAATCGTATTGGGCTGGCGAAGTTCTTTCTTATACTGTTTGATTTCAGGGAAGCTAAATCCAGGATTATCCAATGAAACACCGATCATAAGAACCCGGCTTCTTGAATTATCTTGAGGGT
This sequence comes from Nitrospina sp., assembly GCA_018665625.1. The sequence continues at coordinate 1,324 of JABJCF010000334.1, forward strand.
TCCACCAATAACTTGCACTCATGTATGTAGGGTTCACCGATTTTACGCCATCTATTGATTTAACCTGATTGAGTCTTTTCAAGGTAAAAGTGCCACTTGCCTTGAGGTGATCCTTTTTTTTGCTGAACATAATAAGATCGGTCTCAATATAAGGGGGTAAATTAGATTGACTGTCATTCAAGCCATTGAAAAATCCCATTTGCATGAACATAATGACCGAAGAAAATGAAACGCCTAGAGTTGAGAAAAATAAACGGCTCCAAGAATGGGTTAGCATGTCAAATGCTATAGGGATTTGCTTAAATAGATTCATCAGAAAAGATCGGCAGGATCTGCCTTCTTAATTTTCCTAAGCGCTAGAATGGCCGCAATCGCACACATCATTAGAGATAGAAATAACACAAATAATGCTGCTTGAACTTCCATATAAATTGGCATATGAGCAAGGAGGTGTACCAGCTTGTAAAGATAGAAAGCAAGTATAAGTGCTGGGACGAAACCAAGGAAAGAGTATATTAGCCCTTGTTGGATGCCGATTTTATAAATATCAGCGTCTTTAAATCCCATTGCTTTCATGGTGGCATACTCGTTCATACGATTCATAATTTCAGTCGATAATACTTGGTAAAGAATCACAGATCCGATAATAAAACCAACAAGCGCACCTACCTGGAACATAATTCCTATAGGTTTGACGTTCACAAAATAATGTTGTTCCCGTTTAATGATTTCTTCTTTGGTTAATACTCTTACATCTTTGGGTAGTTCTCGTCGGACTGTTTCTTGAACATCGTTTACCTGAAACCCTGGTGCAATTTTTATGAGCCCCATATTATAAGTTCCTGTTTTCCACCGCGGAAAAGCCCTGAAAAAAGTTGCCTGACTTAAAATTGTACTTCCGTCTGAAATAAGACCTGTTCCAAGTTCAAAATCTCCGGCAATATCAAGAGTTGCGCTATTGATGACTCCTTTTCCTCCAACCTTCCAGGTTCCATACTCTTTTCGCGACTTTCGATCAACCAACATCGTATTTGGAGTAACTGTCAGCGAAAGCTTATCCATAATTTCAGGGATGAGGAAAGGCTGATCCCCCTTTTTCACTCCCATAACCAGACAGCTTCGGTCGCTGTTATTTTGAGGGTTTATCCAGTCACCCTTTTCAATGAGAAGACCAATAGAAGATTCTACTCCAGGCAAACTCCTTGCTTGAAGGATGCGATATTGATTTATGTAGAGAGAGCGGGGAAGAGAAAGATAACTATTGGATATGATAATGAGATCGAAGTCGAGAATCTCAAAAAGAAAGGAAGCATTTTTCTTGGCGGCATTAAGAAAGCCTGTTTGCATAAATACAAGAAAAATAGCAAAGCAGATACCTCCCGTTGCGGCCATGGTCCTTTTTTTGTTTTCGAATGTGTTCGACCAAGCCAGGGGAGTGCGCATGTTAAACTGAGAAAATAGATTATTCTTTAATTAACACATCCACTTGAAGATATATCAACCTTTTGGCAATTTCATTCTGATCCAGTTTAATCCATACTTCCACGACCCTAGAGCCTGTTAGCGCAGAGGGGTCAAGGCTATCAACACTATTTTTAAAAATCATGTTGCCAATTGACTCTACCTCACCAGCAAGATCTTTTGGAAGGGCCATACTTGATATGAAAGCCTTTTGCCCTTTTCTCACCCTTAGAATATCTGATTCATAGATTTCTGCTATTGTATAGACGGTTTCAACATTGCCAACTTTGAAAGCCAAGCCTCTTCCACTATTTTCCCCTGGTTTGGCAAGAGCCTTTAAAATCGCCCCATTTACAGGAGAGCGAATAGTGCTTTTCTTAAGGTTGAACTCTGAAATTTTTACATTTTCTTCCGCTTGTTTCACAGCATTAGTTAAATTATTGACAAACTTGATTTTCTCGTTCTTTGAAATCTCATACTTGTTTTTTGCCTGTATAACTTCCAGTTGCCGTTGTTCAAAAAGGTCGGGGGAGCCAAATTGCTTTGCCTTTGTCTTTTTAAGATTATTAAGTCGTTTGTTGGCTAAATCATATTCCTCTTTCATTCCAGATACTTTTGTCAATTGAATCTTGATATCGACATCTAGGTTCTGCTCAGCTTTTTCCAATTCCAGCTTTGCCAAAGCTAACTCGGCTTTGCGCAATTCATAGCTTTCCAGGTAGGCAAGAATCTGACCTGCCTTAACAGTATCTCCTTCTTTGACCTTGACTTTATCAATCACATCTCCAGAAGAGCCAAATAAATTGATGACATCAGTTGAAGGAACTATTCGACCAAGCCCCGCAATTGTATCGGCTGCAAACACATATGGAGCAGAAAGCATTATGATTAAAGAAAACAATCCAAAAGCTATAGTTTTTTTCATTAGAAAATTTCAAATGGGTTTTAAGAATTAAACACCGTGATGCTACCAAATCAATCTTTTAAAGTCAAAAGACTGATTTTTTTGACTATGAGATACAATAAACCTAAATTGACCGTATGCAATACCACCTTAAAAATCAAAAGAAACAATCCCTAAGTAGTTTTGTCGTAGGATTTTTAATTTATTAAATATTATGAATATTGAAGTGTTGGTAGGGGCAGAAGAATTCTGGAATTCTCTTGAGGCAGATATTGCCAGGGCAAAACAACAAGTTTATGTTCAGACAATGACTTTTGAGGGGGATTCTGTAGGGAAAAAACTATCGGCTTCTCTTTTGCAAAGTGAGGCTCTAGATCGTCGTCTCTTAATTGATGATTACTCCAATTATGTAGTCAACGACACTTTTATATATCAACCTAGCACCCTTTTTAACAAGTCATTATTAAATGAGATCAAAGAAACCACAAATACTGTAAAAAAAATGAAAGCTTCGGATGTTCTGGTTAAATTTACGAATCCGATCAATTTCTGGTTTTTAAGATATCCATTAAGGAATCACAAAAAGCTAATGATCATTGACCAAAATATTTGCTACATAGGGGGGATCAATTTTTCAGAACACAACTTTCAATGGAATGACATGATGCTGCGTTATGAAAGCAGTGAGCTTGTCTCGGCTTTGAGGAAAGATTTTATTAGAACCTGGGAAGGTGAAAATAGTTCATTAAAAAAAACTATCGAAGACTGTGATCTCTTCCTTTGTAATGGGCGTAGGAGCAGTTCGATTTATGAGGAATTATATGATTTAATTGCAACAGCAAAAGATTCCATTTATGTCCATTCCCCTTATGTCACTTTCCCTCTTATGGAGCATCTTAAAAAAGCGGCGAATTCAGGAGTCACCGTTACCTTTTTAACCCCTGAGAATAATAATAAACCTCTATTGAAACATTATTTACTTCATGAGACCTCGCATTCAAATTTCAACCTAAGATTATTACCAGGGGTAAACTCCCACCTTAAAGCACTGCTAATTGATGATGCTTGCTTGGTTAGCGGATCGTCAAACTTTGATTTCGTCAGTTATTATTGTGAGCAAGAAATTATAATAGCCACAAGAGATAGAAAAGCCATCGGAACCTTTAAAGACAGGATTCTAAACTCTGATTTGGCTCGTTCCAATCCGCTGGATACACCCCCTTCAAGTATCAAAAGTGTTTTTAGTA
>JABJCF010000335.1 GCA_018665625.1 Nitrospina sp.
CTCCCTCCTGAATATGGATTACATACAGGATAGAAAGCTTAACGTGAGTGGGACACTTTTACTCCGCCACAACAAAAAATATATCAACGGCTCACTGGTACATTATTGCTCCGCCGTTCTCAAAAACCCTTATAAATAAACAGTTTAATAGACTTTCAAAAAATAAATTTTCGGAGTATCAAAATTTATATTGTGAGAATTTGTATCATTATGAGAAATTTTGTCTCATTTTAATATTTTTTGAGACGATTGGGATATCTAAAGGGGGGAGGGGAATTAACTTGCTGAGCGGTATTTCTTTATCTTTCTATAAAAGGTTGCCCGGCTTATTCCCAATTCTTTTGCAGCTAAAGGAATATTTCCGTTTGCCCGGTCTAATGCATCGATCAGAGCATTTTTTTCTATTTCATCAAATTTTATTCCGGATAACGAAGGAGAAATAGACTGAGGATGGTTTTTTGAAGAGGACATTTTATTTTCATGACTCTCGATATTTGGGATGAATTGATTTCCCTGATCCACATAACCTTCTCGGAGTTTTTGAATCTCCGAAGAAAGGTTTTCAATTTGCACGCTATTTGTTTGGGTGGTGACCATAGCGCGATAAACTTCATTCTCAAGTTGGCGCACGTTTCCAGGCCAGGGATAGCGAATCAATGCTTCCATAGCATATGAACTTACTGTGGAAATATTTTTAGGAATTTCATTTTTATATTTTTTTAAAAAGTGATTAATCAAAAGTGGTATGTCGTCTTTCCTAATTCTTAAAGGCGGTAAAGAAATAAGATAAACCATCAATCGATAATAAAGGTCTTCGCGGAACCTTCCTTCTTTTACCGCATCTTCCAGGTTTCGATTGGTTGCAGAAATGATTCTTAAGTCCACATTAATTTTTTTTGTTCCTCCGACTTTTTCAAAACTTTTATCCTGTAAAAATCTGAGGAGCTTAACCTGCATCTTTGGCGACATTTCTCCAATTTCATCTAAAAACAAGGTACCACCATTGGCCGCTTCCAATTTACCGGGTCGAGAATCATCCGCACCCGTAAACGCACCTTTTTCATGACCAAAAAATTCATTTTCCTGCAACTCCTCAGGAATAGCACCGCAATTGATGGCCACAAAATCTCCACTTTTATATGCGCTATTAAAATGGATAGCCTTGGCCACCAACTCTTTACCTGTGCCACTTTCGCCACCAATAAAAACATTAATATTAATTCCTGAAACTTCATCAACCTGCCCAAATATTTGCCGCATTGGCTCGCTATTACCCACAATATTTTTATAGGAATATGTTTTTTTCAACTCACCCTGCAAACGCTGAATCTTTGCAACCATAGTGTGCATTTCAATTGCCTTGTCCACATTGGTTTTTAGCCGAATCTTATCCACCGGCTTCACCATATAATCGAAAGCACCCATTTTCATAGCTTCTATTGCAGAATCCAAAGTATCGTTTTTTGTAACAACCATGACTGGAATATCTCTATTGGCCAGGCGCAGCCTTTTAAGAATCTCTAATCCAGGCATCCCCGGCATATTGATATCCAAACAAATGACACCAGGGTTTTCATCCAGGCAATTCAAGCAGAGTTCACCGTTATCAAAAACTTTTACTTTAAAGCCCTGGTCTTCCAACCAATTGGCCATCATCTCGCGGTGGGGAACCTCATTATCAACTACAAATAAAAGTTTGGACATTTTTCTGATTTAACTTTCGCGGCTCATGATAAAAAAATAGTTCTACAAAATTTTATTATATAAAGGTAACACAATGAAAAGCAGGACTAATTATTTTCACATCCCCTTGCTGCTCTGTACCCAAGCGTTTCTGCATCCAATAAATTTCCAAAGGTAATGTGGTTCTTCGGGTTTTTAGGATAACCTCTACACGTTGGCCATTGATAAATTCTCGTTTTGGGATCCCCAATAATTCCATAGGTCAGGAAAAGATCATAATCCATATTGGCTTGATTTGAGGGTGGAATAGGAACTCGGGTTTCACGACGAAATTCCCAAGGTGGAATGGGTTTTTCCTGCACCCATAATCCCATCTTTTTTTTCCAGGCTTTATATTCCATCTTCTCTAAAAATGTACTGTGCGGGTGTTTCACCCTGTAATGCCAAGCCAACCCAGCTTTAATGGCCTCTTCGTTTAACATTTTTCCATCTGGCAAAAAAACTTCGCCTATTAGACGTCCATATTTGTCTTCTTGGGTGTAATTGACCCGTACAATTTTTTCCAAAGCCAGATCCTCTAATAACCTTTTTGCCGGTCTGCCAAACGGCTGCCCTATTTCTGGCGCATCAATATCGGCCAAGCGCACTTTGTAAAGTTTATCGCGCTGATCTTTTATAGTAAAGGTGTCCCCATCTTTAATAGAAATCACTTCACCATTTATCGTTTTTAATTCCGCCTGCGGCAGAAGAAAAAACATCAATGCTAAAAGTCCGGATTTTAAATCCATAAATTTTCAGTGCTAAGAATTCTTAATTGCTCGGCTTATATGTTACCACCCACTCGGCGTGGGGCCAAAACTCAAAAACCTTTCGCTAAGGTTCTGAAGGTAAACTTCGCTCGATCATAAACTTTACATCGTCATTTGCGTTGGTATAGTCAATCTTAATTTTTGGGTATTTACTTTGAAATACACGAAACACTTCGTCAACAAACCCCTGACCCACTGTAGATACACCGCTAAAATCCAAATAAATATATTTAAATTTCTCCAAACCCAGAACAATACGTCGTGCTTGGGACCGGGATATATAATGCCCCTCATCCCCCAATCTACCTAGCTCTACCATAATATGAGCCTTATCAAGATTAGGCACTTCATGGGAACCATTTTCTGTAAATTCTAAAAAAATGTTACTCAAAATCATCTTCGATTTAAGACCAATTATCATGGACACAATCGTTCCGTCTAAATAACCATCCTCTGTTGTTTGAATAAACCAATCATTTACTGTTTGGTCTCTTGCGTACGACAGTTTGCCTGAACTTATTTGAAACTCGTCAAATGCCCGGGAAGTAAAAAAGATTCCTTCACCGGCATGATTTTTCGGATCAGTAGTAAATTTTCCTTTTGAAAGGTGAAGCACGCTTTCCCGCTCATCTTCTAGATTCAATGCATTCTTTATCTTTCTAAAAATTTCAAACCCATAATCCCAAATTGATATCTCAACTGAATCGACCTCCCATACTGTTTGTATGTTCACCCTTGTTCCCTCAGAATGATCTATTGCATTGTTTAGCATTTGAGAAAAACCGTATTCGCAAATCTCCAAAACGTTTTTGGGCAATGTCTTGAAATCATCCTGAAAATTTTCCTGCCAGACTTTATGTTCTTCGACCTTCTCTTTTAAAGAAACAACGATCTCTTTGTTCTTATCGGTCTTTAAAAAATATTGCGCCTGACGAGTGGTGCCTGACTTGATTATTTTTCCGTCCCGGGCCAGGCGATTTAAATGTCGGTGCACGGTCGTGCGGCTGCACGCAAAAGCTTTCGATGCTTTTGCAACAATATTTTTAGGGTGCAGCGGGATCTTATCTAACAGATAAGCCCGTATCTCTTCCGCCTGATTTTTCACCATTTTTCTCTCAAAAATCTATTTTATAACTAGTGTTAATAATTATTATAACTAGGCACAAAAAATCTGTCAACCGGTGCAATACAAGAAAAATTTCATAAATATATACAATATATGGGCTTTTAATTATTATAACTATACTAATTTATAATTATAACTAATTAAATCCCTATTTGTAACTAGTCTCTGACCCATTTATAACTATAAATTGACTCGATTATAACTAACTTGTGTTGGGCCTATAATGGGTTTTATAAGGTAGGAGTTGAAACGCGGCTTTAAGCCGTTTTTCGCGAGCGGAGGATGAGAAAAGCTCCCGCTGCTAACAGGAAAATACTATAAAAACTGCCACGGCTGAGGTCAAAAATTAGGGGAGCATCGGGCTCACGAAACTGTTCTCCAAAAATCCGCACCACCGCATAAAAAGCTAGAAACTCTCCAGTCAATCTTCCCGGCGTTGCTAGTACATCGGTTCGCCAGAATCTCCATTGGCTAAAAATGAGCAACAGCAATCCTTCCAGCGCAGCAGCATAAAGTTGTGAAGGATGCCGAGGGGCGATCAATTCGAGCGGTGTTCCCATCGGAGCACTTTGAGGAAAAATGACAGCCCAGGAAACATTGGAAACTTTTCCCCATAACTCTCCGTTGATGAAATTAGCGATGCGGCCCAAAAGAATTCCCGGAGGAACCAGGGGACATAAAATATCACCGAGTTGTAAAAAACCTATTTTTAGTTTTTTCGACGTCCACCAGCAGGCAAGCACCACCCCGATAAACCCGCCGTGGCTCGCCATTCCCCCTTTCCAAACCTGAAAAATGCTCCAGGGTCGATGTAGGACATCCTGAAATGCGTAGAAAAACATATACCCTAAGCGTCCCCCTAAAAGAACACCCACCATGATCGCAGTAATCGTTAAGGACTGTTCCTCTGGTGTGAGAGCAGCTTTACCGTGTTTGCAAAAAATATGTAAAAGCCAGATACCGGCAAGAAAGCCCAATGCATAGGCTAGACCGTAATAACGAATGCCAAAGTTTTCTGTGAACTGAAAAAGGAAGGGATCTAGATCATGAACCCAGTAATCGGTTTTAGACACAGTGGCCTTTAAGGTAAGAGTTGTGAAAAAATCGAGGCTTTAAAAATTTACCGTTGTAATAAAGAGGCAGCATCAATTGCCCCATAAGTGAAGATCATGTCGGCTCCCGCGCGTCGCATACTGACTAGCGATTCTATCAGGCAACTATCGTAATCCAGCCAGCCTTTTTCCTGTGCGGCTTTCAACATCGCATATTCGCCACTAACATGGTAAGCAGCAATGGGTAACTCAGAATGCTCACGCGTTAAACGTATCACATCGAGATAAGGCAGGCCGGGTTTGATAAGTAACCAGTCCGCGCCTTCTTCTTCATCAAGATGAATTTCACGAATGGCTTCGCGCACATTGGCAGGATCCATTTGATAGGTTTTCTTATCCCCTTCCTTCGGCGCCGATTCAAGGGCATCGCGAAAAGGGCCATAAAAAGCCGAAGCATATTTTGCGCAGTAACTGCATATCAATACATTTTCGAATCCAGCATCATCTAGCGCCCAGCGAATGGCTTCGACCCGACCATCCATCATGTCAGAGGGGGCAACAACATCGGCACCGGCCTTTGCCTGAGCCACAGCCATGCCAGCAAGAAACGGCAATGTTTCATCGTTGAGTATCTTTCCATCCTCAACGAGTCCGTCATGCCCGTCACTGGAATAAGGATCTAGAGCAACATCGGTGATGACGACTAAATCAGGAACCTGTTGTTTCAATTCTTTAACCGCTCTTTGTAACAATCCATCCGGATTCAAACTTTCCTGCCCTTCGGAGTTTTTCAGGGAGTCATCAATAGCAGGGAAAAGCGCAACGGCTGGCACTCCAAGCTCAAAAGCTTTTTTGGAGTCTGCCACAAGCTGATCGATAGAAAGGCGTGATACCCCAGGCATAGAACCAATGGGAGTTCTTTGATTCTTACCTTCCTGGACGAAAGTAGGCCAAACCAGATTACGTGGTTGTATTTCCGTTTCCCGGACCAAGCCTCTTATTCCCGGGGTCAATCTGTTTCTTCTAGGGCGATCTATCATGGCGTATCTTATTGTTGAAAAAGGTATTTATCCTGCTCGGGCAAGGATAACGAAACATTTTTATCAATGCAACCCGTTTCCAAAAAAACAAAACCCTGCTGAGTTTCAGCAGGGCCTGTTTAAACTTCCCGTCTATGCAGACAGTATATAAATGGCTCCGGTGAGAGGATTCGAACCTCTAACACATCGATTAACAGTCGATTGCGCTACCGTTGCGCCACACCGGAATGGAGTCGATTTTGATCTTAAAGCGTTGAAAAGTAGTCCAGTTTTACCATATTGTCAATAAAAATTAAAACATTTTCTTCCCACTAAATGAGAGACAAGACCACACCTTGGGGAAATATTGGAGAACCTGCGGTTAATGGCTTAACAATCTCTTATAGCATTACGAGGAAAACCACCGGTTCGCCGCTGGGCTACCCCATTTCCATACGTCCTTCGAGGGATTTCAGCAAGGTCACGGAGTCGGCGTATTCAATATCAGATCCCACCGGCAAACCTCTTGCAATGCGAGTGACTTTTACATTGAGCGGTTTGAGAACTTTCGAAACATAGACCGCGGTAGACTCACCCTCCATATCGGGATTGGTAGCCAGGATCACTTCCCGGATTTCTTTTGTGGCCACCTTTTCTTTTAAAGCTTCAATATTTAAATCGTCTGGACCAATTCCATCCAACGGAGAAATGACTCCCATCAAAACATGGTACACACCTTTGAAATAACCCATGTTCTCCATTACATAAACGTCGTGAGGTTCTTCCACAACACAAATCTGTTTTTGGTCACGAGAGGTATCGGAACAAATCCCGCATGGGTCGGCTTCTGTGATTCCATGACATACAGAACAAAGAATAATTTTATCTTTTAAATTCTGGATTGCATTCGCAAGCTTGGTGGCCTGATCGGCTTTACTGCGCATCAGAAAAAAAGACAACCGCTCAGCCGTCTTTTGTCCAATACCAGGGAGCCTTTTCAATTCATCAATAAGATCCGTTACCGCCGGTGGCCTCTTCATGGCAGCCTACCGGCTGTAGGGAATAGGTCATTACCCATAAAGCTAGCAATAACCTTCCTGCCTTTAACTTTAATTTGTTTCCACGTAGTGGGCAGCCTACCGGGTACAGGGAGTATGTCGGTATCCGCAAGGCTAGCAAAGGCGTTCCTGCCTTTAACATTATTTCTCATCATTTTTAAACGCATTGAAAATTTGTATCCAGAAGCTTGAGAAGAATAGTTTCGCTCGAAAATGTTTTGACCTATCAGTTGCAGTGTTTGCCCTGCTAGGTGGGGGGGAAGAGGCCAGGGATTTTTATGCCGCCGGTCATTTTTGTCATTTCACCCTGAGCTAATTCTTTAACCTTTTTACTGGCTTCGTTAATGGCCCCGGTAATTAAATCTTCCAGAACTTCGCGGTCGTTCATATTGATCAGTTCGTCGTCGATTTTAATGGAGATGATTTCATTGAGTCCATTAGCAACAACCTTTACCATTCCACCACCGGTGCTGACTTCTACTGTTTTTTCTGCCAAGCCTTCCTGCATTTCAGCAAGTTTGGATTGCATTTCCGTTGCTTGTTTGAATAACCCTGTCCAACCTTTATCAAACATAATATTTTAAAATGCCCGAAGGCACCTTCCTCTAATTAGCAATAACTATTATTTGACCACAATGCCGCCGAAAATGTCCAGAGCGTCTTGAATTATTTCTGATTCTGATTTTAGTTTTCCAATTTCAGGGTCTATTGGCTTTTTTTTTTCTGCACCTGCTGCTTGAGCA
>JABJCF010000336.1 GCA_018665625.1 Nitrospina sp.
TGGATTAGGAATGTTCCTGGGAATCATGAATGTATTTTTTAAAGATGTTGGACATTCCTTACCCATCCTTTTCCAAGCCTGGTTTTGGTTGACCCCCATAGTTTATCCCATAACGATTCTTCCTGAGTTTATGCAGGATATGGCATTCATAAACCCTGCTTTCCATTACATCACTGCAGTTCGAGAGATTTTTCTTTACCACCGTTTTCCAGATAGCAGCCTTTGGATTGCCATGATCAGTTGGAGCTTAATCGTTCCTCTATTGGCCTACCTTGTATTGAGGCGCTTGAGACCTGAAATTAGGGATTGCATATGAACGATGAGATCGTTGTAAAGGTTCAGGGACTTGGGAAAAAGTTCAAACTTTACAATAGTCCTCAAGATCGCCTCAGGGAATGGCTATCTTTTGGAGGTGTCGTTAAGCACTCCGACTTTTGGGCTATCAAAGATATATCTCTGGAAGTAAAAAGAGGAGAGTGCTTGGGAATCATCGGCGAAAACGGTGCCGGAAAAAGCACTCTATTGAAAATTCTTACTGGCGCTTTATGGCCAACAACAGGCTCAATGAAAATGAAGGGACGTGTACTTTCGCTTCTGGAACTGGGAACCGGATTCAACGTGGAACTCACCGGAAAACAAAACGTGTTCAACAGTGCAAGCTTGCTCGGTTTTCCAGAAGATTACATTAATGCAGAAAGAATGAGTCTTATCGAGGAGTTTGCTGATATCGGGGAGTTTTTTGATCGACCTGTCCGAACATATTCTTCAGGTATGCACGTCAGACTGGCTTTTTCGATGTTTATGTTCATGGAACCTGAAATTTTCATCATCGATGAAGCGCTGAGCGTTGGCGATATCTTTTTTTCACAAAAATGTTTTACTCGAATTCGGGAGCAAATGGATAATGGTGTCACTTTCATTTTCGTATCTCACGATTTGAATGCGGTTCAAAATTTATCGAGCAGGGTCATACTATTGAACAACGGCGAATGTATATTCCAGGGAAAACCAGAGCAGGCCATTGAACGTTATTCCACAAAATCTTCTTCAAATACTTCCTCGGCATCTTCTGCAACTCGTTTGGAAACGGAACCTACCAGTGTAATAAAAAATGATGATCAAATTGCTCGGGTGGCGATTGAATCTAATTCAGTGCTGGATGGCAAACACAGACACGGTCATGGAGGTATGGAGATCGTCGCCGCCAGGATAGTTGACTCGAGCAATTCGGATACCTTGGCTGTGCCTTTGATGGAAGACTTGTACTTTTATTTTCTAATCAAAGCGAAAAAAGAAATTCAAAACCCTCTCCTGGGAATCTCCTTTTTTGATAGGATGAATAACCTGGTTTTTGGCAAGAATACACTCCAGCTTGGAATTTCCTTGCCCAAACTGGAGGCTGGGGAAGAAATAGTTCATGGAATCAAAGTTAAAATGTCATTGCAGCCCGGTCAATACACCGCGAGTTTTCATTGTGGTGAGCCGGATTCAAGCAACATCAATCCCAACGCCGGCAAGGTTTGTGACTGGCATGATTCCATCGGGCCGATTAACGTAACCTTTGATTATTCGGCAAACCGCGTTCCCTTTAATGGAATCGCAGATCTGTCTATGACGATTATAGAATGAAAGTGGTTTTGTTAAAAAACCGAATGATAATTCAATTTTCTAAACTTAATTATTGCAGGTTGAATCCTTGAGTACATTCTCTACAGTGGCTATATCTCTATTTTCAGCGCTCTTGTTTTTTTGTGGTTATTTTTTTGGAAAGTGGAAGAGCGTCGCCGAAATTAAGAGTTTACTCAAAGTTAGGAAGAATTCTTACCTTCTGGGGCAAATGGTTAAGGACGATGAACAAAAAAAAGGGATGGCGCAAGCTTATTATGATAGTGAAACGGCCCTTCGCGAGATGGATACTTACAACTGGGACGCAACGGCGTTAATTCTTTCTCCATTTGTGGGATATGCGCCTGCTCCAGCAAAAGAAAAAGATTTCCAGATTAACTCGAATCAGTTTAGAGCAGCAGAAAACATTATTTCACCCAAACAAAAAAATGCCTATAGGTTATTTCTGGTCGGTGGGTCTACAGCATTTGGGTCTGGTGCGCCAGATCAGGAAAGAACCATTGGAGGTTATTTAAAAACGCATTTAAAAAACAATTCGTCTAAGGAAGCCCGAACTTATGAGGTGTTTACTGTAGCTGCAGCTGCATGGTCTTCGGCACACGAGAGAATCGCCATTGAAAACCTTGTTTCAGAAATGGAACCTAATATTATAGTTTCTCTTTCAGGGAATAACGATGCTCATTGGGGTTGGAATTTTAAAAATACCATGTGGTTTCGAAGCTATGCAGATAATCATTTCTGGAAATTAATAAATGCTGCTAATGCCTCTGCGGGATATGAAACAATTGCAGACCCCATTGAAAATAGAGAAAAGGTTTTGCCGCCTGAAGAAATTGCCCGGATAATGAAAAAAAATGTGGATGTTGAATGCCATATTCTTTCATCAGCAGGTGCCAAGCATTATTTTCTGTTGCAACCCATTATCCCTTTAACGGGAAAGGCGCTGACTGTCAGAGAAAAGAAAATCTTGTCTGCTTGGCATCCAGATCAAATTGACTATCATCGTGAGTGTTTTAAGTTGATTGCCATTGAACTAAAATCCCTTGAACAAAAATATGAGCATTTTCATTTTTTTGATTTCACCGGGGTTTTCGACGACCTGACAATGGCAGATGAAGTCTTTCTTGATTCTTATCATTTTGGCGATAAGGGATATGATATTATTTCAAAGTGTATTTATAAGCTGATTAGAGGTGAGGTTGCATAGCATCAAGACCTTTAATGGTTATTTAGAAGTACATCACAAATTAGAGCGATTGGATGAAAAACCCAAGCAAAAATAATGAAGTTTTGGAATTTTATAAAACTTTACCCTTTAATTATTATGGAACCATTGAGCAACAGGTTGAATCTCTCCTAAAGCTCAAACCTATCGAAGAAATATACCCTCCTTTAAAAGGTTTGATTTCAACTTGTGAAAATTTATTAGATATAGGTTGTGGTCCAGGCTGGTTGACTAACTCCATTGCTCAACATTATAAAAAAGAAATTTTGGGGTTGGATTTTAATCCTCATGCAATTGAAAGAGCCCAGGCTGTTGCGAAAAAATTGAATTTAAAGTCAAAATTTTTATGTGAGGATTTGTTTAAATTTTCTGCAAACAGAAGGCAGAAAAAAGAAGGTTTTGATTTAATTATCTCATTAGGTGTTTTGCATCATACAGATGATTGTATTGGTGCAATCAAAGCTATTTGTGAAAATTTACTGAAGAAAGATGGTTTTTTATTTATAGGGCTTTACCATGAGCCTGGGAGAAAACCCTTTTTAAAATATTTTGAAGATTTAATGGGAAATGGTTTAAACCATGAAGAACTATTACTCAAATACAAAGAATTGCATCCTTTAAAAGATGAAACTCATTTGAGAAGTTGGTTTCGTGATCAAGTTCTACATCCACATGAAACTTTGCATACAATTGAAGAAATAGTCCAGTTATTACCGGAGTTAGGTTGTAAACTTGTATCAACATCAATTAATAAGTTTGCAGATATCAAGGATTTGCAAGGTCTGGTTAGTGAAGAAAAAACGATGCGCCAAATTTCTGAGCAGCGGATAGCTGAAAAAAAATATTTTCCCGGATTTTTTGTTTTTCTCCTTCAAAAGGAAATGGACTGATTAATACCAAAATTTAAGAGTCCGAATATTTAAGGAGGGGATGTAAGGTCTTTTCCTTGACCGCTAACCCTTTGAAATTTATAATATAAA
>JABJCF010000337.1 GCA_018665625.1 Nitrospina sp.
GAAAACTGCTACGCAGTTTACACACAGGGCCAACAGGCACTACTGCTACAAAGATCATGATCTAATAACCTATATTTTTTAACCCGAGTGGTACACTTTTACTCCGCCACACTGGTACGAATTTACTCTGCCCTTGACAGCAGGGCTGATATCGTACTGGAGGATTTAATCCGCTTTACATTCCGTAACCCAGTTTGTACCACTCCTGTACCACTAAAACGCTTTCCCGTTGCATCCCGTTTCAAACCGAATGAAACAGGAAGGCTTTTATTTAGTTACATTTATATGATATTAGGAAGATACGGGAAAGTCAAGGAAAGTGGCGTTTTTCGGACTTCTAATCCGTAGGTCGTAGGTTCGAATCCTACCAGGCGTACTCCTTCGTAGAGGGAGAAGTTGCGACTTGCCTCCTTTAGATGCAGGCCCATCCTGACTAAAGAGTTGCTCTAAAGAAACTCTAACTGGCTGGATATAGATTTGGAAACCATCGTTCCACGACATTGACAGGAAAGCCTAAACGCACAGAACCCTTTTCCGTTTTTGAAATGAGAAGTCCTTTTTCTACGAGTTCCTTTAACACGTTTCGCGCCTGCCGTTCTTTATAACCTGTCAGGGTAGCGGCTTTTCCGCGCTCAAATTCTCCCATCAAGAGAGCTTCCCGTATTAAAGGGAAAGAGCCCTTGAGCAACCGCTTGGCACGGACTTCTTCTTCAGTAAAAATTTCAATTCTGCGGGTGAGTTCACCCGGCTTCATCAGTGATTCCATGAATGTAACCTGGTCAATGCATATGGTCAGGAAAAATTTACAAAACTCCTCCAGTCCTTTTTGTGAAAGGCTTCCTCGTCCATCCAAATCGCCTTGACGAGAAGCGTCTGCGGCATTCAGCAGGTCCTTATATTCTCCTGAATTGCGTGCAAGACCGCGGGATGCAGACCAAAGACTACTGCCTATACCGATTGCTTTTAAGTATGAATGGGAAAAAAGCCTTGCAACCCTTCCATTGCCATCAATGAAAGGGTGTATCCAAAGAAGCCTGTGATGAGAAGCTGCCGCTGCAATAAACCGCTCCATGCGACCCAACTTTGCAGGATTGTAAGCATCCTCAAATCGATTAAGAAAGGCGGGTATATTTTGCACTTGGGGTGGAATGTGCCGCCCTACTGACACCATTGTTTTCCTAAACTCTCCTGGTTCCACACGAATTTTTTCTTTCGTATCTGAATTTTCAACCCAAAGAAGATTATCAGGCAAATTCTCACAGAACTCCCGATGGAGCCATTTTATATAACCCGTAGATACAGGCTGTTCTATTTCCAGCGTATCGATTTTTTCCTGAAGCAAAATGTGAGCTTTAGCTTCGAGTTGAAGATCTCTTTTCCTCGGTTCGGTGGAAAAATCTCCCTTGAGGGCACGATCTATATCTCGTGGGTGAGTGTCATGCCCCTCTATTTGATTGCTGTAATAGCAATTCATAGATCGAACCAGACCTCCAATCGAAAGCTGGACAACTGGATGGATCATCCCCGCAAGGTGAGCCGCTTTTTCAGATAGCTCAATTCCAAGGTCTTGTAATTCACCAGAAATTAAGGATGGTAGCATCGGCTCCATTAAATTAACAGGTTCAGAAATTTTCATTTTATATTAAATTTTTTGCCGATGTTAATAAACATAATAACATTATATAAAATAACATTTATTTTAATAAAGTAGCAATTAAAATGCCGATATTTTTGCCGATATAAACAAGCACAATAATATCATATAAATTAACATATATTTTAATAAAGTGGTGATTAAAATGCCGATATAAATAAACATAATAACATAATATAAAATAACATTTATTTTAATAAAGTGGTAATTAAAATGCCGGTATTTTTGCCGATAATTTTAGTATATACGCCAAAAAATAAGCCCCCTGCATGTGGGAACACTTTTTACTACCGCAATATTTGCTCTTTTATGCGCAAGGTGGAGCTATTTTAAGACTCAACCCAATTCCCACAAGCTCCACTTTGGAGCGAAACCCCAATAAAATATAAGCGTTAAGATCTATCTGGAATTATTGAGAAATTAAACAGGCTTTAACCCCGAGGCAAACTTGCTTTTGATTTACAGCGCACCCCTCCACACCTTCGATTATCCTTATTTTCTCGCAAGTTATCGATATTTCGATACGGAGTAGTCCATTGTGGTAAATGTAATGATTTCTATGGTAGGCTGATCCACCCCCCATAAAAGAGGGGGGGCCTTATTTGCAAATATCAATGGGATTTTCATGAGCGCTACAGCAGAGCAGTATAGAAAAATTGATATCGAGTCTCTCAGCTCAACCGGCGACCAGAAGTTCAATTTATTTGTGAAGTCTAACGATGACTTCGTTAAATTTGCCGGAACAGAACCTGCACATCAGGAAAAAGTTCGAAAATTACTCAAAGCGGGTGAACTGACGGAAGATCTTTATATAGATGTATTGGAGCAGGAAGAATATTACAAGCAGATCACAGGCAGCCTGGCCTCGGTAGCTTCTGATGAAGCTCTTACTCCTCACCTCAGGGCTGAGAAAATTTACAATGTCTCTCTTTCGGTTATGAAGGAGTTTTTTGAAAACAGCTCGTCCAGGAAAATATTGAATTCGGCCGATGACATTATGGGTGCCATGCAAACCTGCCTTGAAGTGACCAATCAGGGATTTGCATTATTAGCCAAAACTATGGTCAAAAATTATCCTGCCTACATCCATTCCATCAATGTAGGACTTTATTGCTTGAGCTATGCTGGAAAAATGAAAATGGCTCAGGAAGAAACTAAAATTCTGGCCATTGGTGGTTTATTTCATGATCTGGGTTTGACGGCAATTTCTGATGAGACCCTTTACAAAAAAGGCAAGCTGGATATGGATGAGATTCAGTGGATGCGCTCCCACACGGTAGAAGGGATAGCGATCATAAAGGATTTGAAACATTATAATGAAGAAGTGGTGAAAATGGCAGCCCAGCATCATGAAAGCTTTGATGGGAAGGGCTACCCCTATGCCCTGGCTAGCGACAAAATCTCATACTTTTCACGAGTCTGCAAAGTCGCCGATGTTTACGAAAGCCTCACGTCCCCGGTCGTTTACCGAAAAGCCATGAAACCTTTGGATGCTTTAACCATTATGACTCGTGATATGAAGAGCATGTTTGACCCCAAAGTTCTGCGTAATTTTATCACTCTGCTCACCTAACACTCCCTATTAGTTAGGGTATTGATAACACTGGCATTGGATAGAATCTCCCGCAGATTTGGCTTGTTTTCCGAGGCTTTTATCAATCCTTTTCGATTAGGAAATCTGATATAAACTTGGGTTTTGCCGATCAATATGCTAAAATGCATAATCACAATAAGACAATTTGGGAAGCAGTTTTCCCGAGTTTTTTGGAACGACATCTGCGGCATGGGCAATACAATTTCAAATGAAATACTTTAACCGTCCTGATTTTCCGGGTGGTTTTTTTTATGCCCGCAGCAGGTTTTTTCCAATTAAGTCTTAATTATTTCAATTGGGGACTCTGTTTTAATATCTGGATGCAAGGTCGTCCCGCAAATTTTTGGGAGTAAATTCAAAATGGCTCAAGGAAAAGTAAAGTGGTTCAATGAGAGCAAAGGTTATGGTTTTATTGAATCCGATGATGGGGAAGACTGTTTCGTGCATTTCTCAGAAATTCAAACAGATGGTTTCAAAACCCTTCATGAAGGGCAAGCAGTAGAATTCGAAAAAACGATGGGCCAAAAAGGACCGCAAGCTTCTAAGGTAGTCCCTAAATAAATAGATATCTGATGTCTTTCCCCGATAAAGCTTTCCTTATTATCGGCCACTTGACACGTTAAATTGTATAAACGACTTATTAGAAAGGGAAGACAATGCATGAAGTAAAAGTATTTGATGCTTCAGGAAACCTCAAAAAAGTGATTTCCGTTAAAGCTTTGAACAAACGGACAGACAAGCAAATCAACTCACCTTCTTTTTATAATAAAAAAGGTCGCAAGGTGAAACCGCTTGTTCAAGAAACCGCAAAATAAGAAAAAGCCAGTACAATGTGTACTGGCTTTTTTTATGACTTCCCTTATTTCCCTCACCAACCGTTTCAGCCTCTTCTCGTTTAACCTTTAGGCTCGTAGTAATCCAGTCCGGAATGGTCAATCACCTTTTCACCCATCAGAATTCTCAGAGTATTTCGCATTTTCTCATCCTGATCAAACAGTGAGTTGACGGGTTTTAGATCGGGTCGGCATTGCGGAGATTTAAAATAAAATGAGAGCCATTCTTGAATACCACGCATACCTGCTCGGTTAGCCATATCCAGGAACAAGACAAGATCTAATACCACAGGTGCGGCAAGAATTGAGTCGCGGCAGAGAAAATTGACCTTCAATTGCATTTTTTGTCCCAGCCAGCCTTGAATATCAATATTATCCCAACCTTCTTTGGCGTCGCCCCTTGGAGGATAATATTCAATGCGGATTTTATGATAATAATCGCCATAAAGTTCCGGGTAGAGATCGTCCTGAAAAATGCTGTCGAGTACAGACCCTTTGCTCACTTCTTTAGAGCGAAAAGAATCAGGGTCGTCCAAAACTTCTCCATCGCGATTGCCCAGAATATTACTGGAGAACCACCCTTCCAACCCTAGCATTCGGGCTTTAAGTCCCGGTGCGATAATTGTTTTCATCAAGGTTTGACCGGTCTTGAAATCTTTACCTGCAATCGCCACATTATGCTTTAAGGCTAATTCTACTATTGCCGGATGATCAACGGTTTGGTTTGGAGAGCCATTGGCAAAAGGCACACCCATTCTGATCGCTGCATATGCGTAAATCATGGAAGGCGGAATAATAGCAAGATCATCTTTCAAAGCTTTTTCAAATCCTTCAACAGTCTGAAAAGCTTCGTGGTCCATTTCTTCCTGATAAACTTCTGTAGAACCACACCAGCACATAACCAGTCGATCCAAATCCTTTTCTTTTTTAAAGTTTTCCATGTCCTTCATCAACATTTCCGCTAATTCCATTTTATTGGCGGCTTTTTTAACATTGGGTCCGGAAAGGTTTTTTACGAAAGCGGGATCGAACACCGCAGGCCAGGGTTTAATTTCTTCCAGTTGTTTACGAATGGGTTCCAATTCCTGTTTATCTATAACGCCACAGGCTAATGCTGCCTGATAGCAGTTGTCGTCATAAATATCCCAGCCACCAAAAACCAAGTCGGTAAGGGGTGAAAGAGGAACAAAGTCTTTAATTAGCGGATACTGCGGATTATCCCTTTTACCCAGGCGAATGCGTGACATCTGGGTAACCGAACCGATAGGTTGGCTGTGACCGGCATTGACCAACTGCACGCCAGCAATTAGAGTAGAGCTAACTGCGCCCATGCCTGGAAGTAGAACTCCTAATTTTCCTTTCGGAGGTTCAATTTTTCGAGCCAACCCATCATATGCATCTGTGTTTTCATTCATAATTTAACTGCCTTTGACCTTGGAGATGTTTTTATTAAAAAAAAAGTTTGCTAAAATGGTTCGCTTAGATTTGTACTCAAAACAAAGTCGAACCGTAACAATATACATTACAAATATCAAAATATTAATAGCTAGATCATGATTTTGTAATAATTACCAATTCGTCTCGACAAACCCATTGGCCTTTAGAAAAGTTCCACCAAAAAAATCAACGCATTGAAACTTTAATGACAAAAAACTACGATCATCCTGATTCTACGGTAGAAGGAAAAACCCCTAGCGGAATTCTTTTCCTTAAAAATCCAGGAAACGCTGAAAATCCTATCGATTGGTATTCGTCCAAAATCGCAGGGGTTCCTTTAATCCTCCGCAATCTATTGACGCTAAAAAGAGCCGGCATTGAAACCCTGGCAATCTTTACGGAAGACCCGGAAGGGAAAATACAGAAATCATTCGAGAATATTTTAAAAGACTCAAGGCTATCACAAAAAATTATCTGGATTGGAAACCTTCCACAATTAAAAGAGTGGATTCAAAGCAATCCCAACCCAGTTTACATCTTCAACGGCTCTGTTTTGTATGACAAGAAAAACCTATACCAGCTAATTCATTCGGAGCCACAAAATGCCAAAGAGTCTTTTTTTCCTGTAAGCCCTGAAAACCTTGAAGATCTGCTATTAAATAATCAGATCGATTCAACCTCATCGCAGAACAAGGGCTTCCCTGTTTACGTTCCCGGCTCCAAGGAAATGGAAATAAAAAAACGTGAGGACTTCAAAATCCTTCACGAAGCACAAGTAGGAGGCTCAGGGCTCAATCACGATAGCCTCATCACCAGAATCCTTTCCCGACCCGCCTCCCGTGTTTTGACGCGCATATTTTTAAACACTCCCATTAGCCCAAATCAGATCACTCTAATCAGTTTCTTTTTTGGGCTGGTTTCTTCCTTCTTATTCCTTCAGGGTGACTACAAGAGTAGTGTGATAGCAGCAATATTTTTGGTTTTTTCCACATGGATTGATGGAGCGGACGGAGAAATTGCACGACTAAAATTCATGGAAACAGATATTGGTAAAAAACTGGATATATATTGCGATAACATCATTCATTTTCTGGTGTTCACCGCAATCGGTTACGGTATCTACTCCAAAACAGATGAAATTATTTTTTTATACCTTGGGAGCTTGGCCGGGCTGGGAGGCCTGCTGTCATTCTTTTTACTCA
This sequence comes from Nitrospina sp., assembly GCA_018665625.1. Next base: position 6,721 of record JABJCF010000337.1, read on the forward strand.
GCCCAATACTTCTCGAGAAAAGATCCCCCGGAAAACAATTGTTCCATACCAGCGAACCTGAGTTGGCAGAAAAATTCGCGAACAGAGACTTCATTCATTTTCTCTTATTGGTTTCTTTAATCGATCAACTGGAAATTTTTATTGCGGTAGCGGCGGTAGGAGCAAATCTATTTGCCGGATATTTGGTTTATTCCCGGCTTCTCAAACTAAAAGCCGCATGAAAAAATAAAAATATTTTTTTCTTCAGGCGCAATTTTCTGCAAGGCTAGACAAATATTCTTCGGCTTGTTTGAAGTTACTCGGGTCATCTATGTCGCACCAGAAAAGTCCGTTTATTGGCATTGCTTTGGCCTTTCCTTGCTTAGCGAGATTACGCACACCGCCCGAAAGCGAGTCATCCCCCTCTTTCGCAGATTTTTCAATAGCCGAAAACAGCGTTGGGTCACACAAAAATACCCCCGTATCGAAGCAATTGTAGGGCTCCATTCCTTTGCCAATTTTTTGAATCCGGTTTTCTTCAACCAAAACCCGTGTCACATCATCCATATCCACAAAAGGGTTTTTCAGATCCTCGTCCACCGCCAACAGTATTCCTTCGTTTGCGGAAGATTGGAGCATCAACAAGCGCGCTATTTCAGGATCAAAAATATGATCGCCCATCATTAGCAAAAAGGGCTCATCCATATGAAGCTTTGCCTTGAGAACCGAGATACCATTGGCCCGTTCCCATTCATCATTCTCAATGATTGTAATTGGAACATTTTTAGACCAGCTCACTTCTTCTAAATGTTCGCGGACGCTATTGCCCTTGTAACCAACGACAACATAAAAACCATCCACCCCGGCTTCCAAACACGAATCTATCACCCTTTCAATTAGAGGGGTATTCTTAAGAGGGATCAGAGGTTTAGCTTCGGCAATGGATCTCAACCGACTGCCTTGCCCAGCTGCAATGATTAAACATTTCATACGAAATTTTAAATTAGGGGATATAGGGTAGTTAAATCACTCGTTATTGTCACATATGGAGGGCGCCTCTTCAACCCTTTGTTTTTTTTCGGAATTAGACAACATCATCTTTTCCCATTTCCTTTTGTGCTGCCTGAGCCAGTTCCGATGGGCTGGTGGAATATTGCCACCCCAAGGCAAAACCGAGAATGAACCATACAATTTCTCGAACCCGACGCATCAACGCTGTCGCCACTCCCAAAGCCGGTTGCCCGGTAATCGCTCCTGTTGCCAATAAAAAGGCTGCCTCTTGAGTGCCGAGCGTTGCTGGAATAAAAAATGTGCCCGCCCGCACCAACTCTACAAAAGTTTCCAGAATAATGGCCTCTCCTATAGAGATAGGATGTCCCAAAAAATATAAAATTATATAAACTTCCAAAGCCCCAAGATACCAGTTCAAAAGGTTAAGCCCTAGAGCTCCATAGAAAAGAGGTCGTTTTCGAGTATAAAACTGAACCAGTCGCTCATCAAATTCCTGAAGATGACGGAGAAACTTTTCCAATTTACGTCCCAAAGCTTGTTGACTGATCCAACCCCCGGCAACAGAAGTTATTCTATATCGCTGAACAATATAAAATCCAAAAATGCCCACACTAAGCACAGCTAAACTTATTTTTGAAAAGGTGTAATAATTTTCCGGGAATTCTGGAAGGAGAGAAATGAGGTAAACACCTGATGCCATAAAAATAACCATGGAAATCATGTGGGTGGACTCAACAAGGATGATTGAAGCCGCACCTTCCCTATAACTAATGCCATAATGCTTTTTCAAAAGGTAACCTTTTATAGGCGCACCGCCAAAAGCACTGAAGGGCAACATTTTTCCAAATGCCGCTCCCACCATTCGCACTTTCCAAAGATTGTAAATCCAACTGAATTTTGTGCTCGGCAAAGTAAACTGCCAGGC
>JABJCF010000338.1 GCA_018665625.1 Nitrospina sp.
CCTGCATCCGCTATGGGGGTGCCGAGAGAAGAGTTGCCCTTATGGGATGATATTCAAATTGTAACCGCGCAAATTTCAAAATTCCCTCATCTTGATGAAGTGGAAGTGGGTACAGAAACTATCATCGGGCCTTCGGCTAAAAAGCCTTTGAAATTAAAAATTCCGCTGTTTGTGTCGGACATGAGTTTTGGAGCTCTTTCGGAAGAGGCCAAGTTGTCTCTGGCAAAAGGAGCTGAATTAGCCGGGACCGGAATTTGTTCGGGTGAAGGAGGTATGCTCCCTGAAGAGCAAGAAGCAAACTCGCGATACTTTTATGAATTGGCCTCGGGACGATTTGGGTTCTCAATGGACAAGGTGAAAAAATGTCAGGCATTTCATTTTAAGGGCGGACAAGGAGCTAAGACCGGAACAGGTGGGCATTTGCCTGGAGATAAAGTGAAAGGGAAAATAGCTAAAGTTCGAGGACTAAAAGAAGGCGAGCCCGCTATTTCTCCGGCGCGTTTTCCCGATTGGAATGATGAAAGCCAAATAAAAGAGTTTGCAGATCAGGTAAAAGAAGAAACCGGTGGTATTCCTATTGGGTACAAACTTTCGGCTCAGCATATTGAAGCAGACATTGAAACGGCTTTGCGCATTGGAGTGGATTATATAATTCTGGACGGTCGGGGAGGTGGAACGGGAGCGGCCCCCTTGATTTTCAGAGATCATATTTCGGTTCCCACCATTCCTGCACTTGCCCGGGCTAGAAGATGCCTTGATAAGGCCGGGAGGCAGGATGTTTCGCTGGTCATAACCGGAGGGTTAAGGGTTCCAGCAGACTTTGCTAAAGCAATGGCTTTAGGGGCAGATGCGATTGCTCTTTCCAATTCGGTCATACAAGCCATTGGTTGTCTGGGAATGCGGGCCTGCCATACTAATAACTGTCCGGTTGGGATTGCCACCCAAAAAGAACATCTTAGAGAACGGCTGATTATAGATGAGTCCGCTGAAAGGCTGGCAAGGTTTCTAGGTGCTTCGGTGGATTTGATGAAAGTATTGAGTCGTGCCTGCGGTCATTCACATTTGAATGAATTTAATTTGAACGATCTGAGTACATGGAAAAAAGAAATGGCTGAGTTGGCAGGGATACCTTTTGCTGGAGTGGGTTCGGTTTAAGATTAGGACTTGCATCCCTTCGTATTAAAAAAATCTCCGCCCTTTAACTTTTCGTCATCGGTTCCCCAATGAATGACCTTATCCTGCTTTTTTAGTTTAGGTATATGCTTGGAACAATGGATAAAGGCTTCTTCTACATCCACCTTAATCCATAATTTAGTTTTGTGTTGCCCGTCTTTTTCCGCTTTAGCCTTGTCTATTGGATTGACAAGTTTACTGGCTTCTTTTTCGGTAATTATTTCTGCTTTGCCGTTTACGTGGAGCCCAATGGAGGAACGAAAAAAGTCTATAAACATCAATCCAATTTGTGGGTTTTCTGAAATATTTCCCAGGCTGGCCATGACGCCGTTCCCTTTAAACTCGGGAAACACTAATGTTTTATTATCCAGCACCTTTACAAAACTTTTTGGGCCAGCGCGAAAAGATGCATCGCATTCGCCTTTTAAATCTGCAGTTGAAAGAAAAACCATTTCCTGGTCTGAAATAAATTTCTGCATTTCAGGGTTTAGAAAATCCAACATTTGTGCTTTGTAAAACGAATTGGCACTTTTTTCCGAATTGTGTTTCTTTTGTAGCTTCCGCTCGCCTTTTGATCCTGGCTTGTTCATATATTTATAATTATAGATTGGGGTTATGAGGCAGGGCGAGGTTTAAATATTTTCCACGCTCACCATAGATGAGTCCTTTTTCTTCAAGGAATCGAATCGCTTCTTCAGCAGATCCATCTTTGTTACCATTGTACCCGTTTAAATGCTCTTTGATTTGTCCAATGGTCTTGGGTGCTTCGTTGCAGAACAAGAATATTTTAGCGGCAGCCCCTTCCAAACGGACTTGCGTAGACTGTAAAGACCTATCATCGTAAACTTTTACAAAGTCCATAGATTTGGTAAATATCATGAAGGGCAGTTGTTCGGATTGGTGTCGCCTTTTCCATTCTGCGGCAATGTCGTAAAGTTCTTTTTTAAGATTTGGATCAATTTGGGTAGAAGTTTTAAACTCAAAATCGTAAGCGATTTTTAACTGATCAATTTGAGGATCGTCATAAACATATGGATAAGCCTCGCCCGGCGCCGTGATGGTTATTCCATACTCTTCCGGTCTCATGAAATAAGGGCTAAACCTTTCGAGCCATAAATCACCGACGCATTCTGGCGGCGGTAGATGAAATAAAAGTTTTATTAAATCGATTTGTTGTCGATAGTCTTCGTTTGTTTCGCCAGGAAACCCAATCAGAATGTTCCAGTTCACTTCAATTCCGTAATACATGGACCATTTCATGCACAGGATATTTTGTAGCGGGCGAACGCCTTTGTCCATTTCCTGAAGCTGGTTCATGCTGAAGCTTTCAATTCCCGGTTGAATAACTTTTGCGCCACCGTGAGCCAGGGTCTTGATTTGTTTCTTGGTGAGATTGCTTTTCACTTCAATAAAAAATTGCAGATCGAAATTTTTCTCGGCGAGGTCGCCAAAAACTCCATCGATATATTTCATTTCTAGAATATTATCGACTAACCTAAACCGAAAGGAATCATGCTTTTGAGAGAGCTCTGCCAGGTCTGCATGAACCTGTTCCATGGGCTTTGATCGGAATTTCATGGTGCTGGCGTTTAAACCACAAAAGGTGCAGTGATGCTTTTCTCCCCACCAGCATCCTCGGGCTGTTTCGTATAGGATGACCGGGTTTTCTAATAGAGAGGATTCAGGGTCAATCTCGGCCAACTGATCAAAAAAGTCCTGATAATCAGGTGCTGCATATTCGGTGAAGTTGCCAAACATGGCATCAGGCTCTTCGTAAAGAACTTCTCCTTCACACCGATGCACAACCCCTTTTGGGACGGGGCCTCCTTTTTCCAAATACTGTACCAGGTTAGGCAGGATATCTTCTGCTTCACCCGGTACCACATAATCGATCCAGGGTGAAACTCGAAAATATTCGAGTCCCATTTCTGATTCGAAATTAGAGCCGCCAAAAAGTATTTTCACATGCGGAAATTTTTCTTTGATCATTTTTGCCAGTGTCAAGCTGGCTACATTTTGGTTGAAGGTCGATGAAAACCCCACTGCATCGAAGTCCCCCCAGTTCCCTGCATCTCTACACCATTCAAGAAATTCGGGAACCATTTTAGTTTTTACATCCAGCAGATAATCCAATGGCCGCTCAATGGATCGGCATACATCTTCAATATGAGGCGCAAAATTTTTGTGGTAGGCCAGGTTTTTAGGATTTTCTCCATACAGGATGTGTGAAAACAACCATTCTCCAACCAGAAATCTTTTTTCACATAGTTGGTTGTAGATGGGCAATCCAAGCTGATGGGCGAAATGCAGATTTAGATAATGGCTTTTGACCTCACAGCCTTTGGACTTCAGCAAGGTCGAAAGGGTGCCTAGCTGGATGGAAGGATATATATGAAACCCAAAGGGCATATTTACGAGAGCAATTTTCAAAGGCATGAAGTAATTGTAACAATTTCAAAGGCCGCTGCCCAATAAAATCAAGTGTCTGGATGTTTAATTTCAATAAATTTTATTGCATTCAACGTGGTGCCCAAGTAAGGTTTGTAGTGTTAGTTATTTAAATAAATAGTAAAGAACCCGTTCCTCCCCCAATTTATCCGGCCCAGTAAAAAATTAATACTACAGACCCGACATTTAAGACGGAAGCAGGACAGCAGTTAGAGCCTCCTAAGAAACTTCAGCCTCTTATCAGGCACTTGTCTTATCCCGTGACAATGGTTTTGATGAAGACGCCGATTACGCCAAACCAAATTACCACCCTTGGGATGATATTTGGTGTGGCAGGAGGGGTTGTATGTCTGAGAGGAGATTATTATTCAATCCTCTTTGGAGCATTCTTATTTCTGATTTGTTATATCCTCGATAACTGCGATGGTGAAATTGCCCGGATCAAGGATATGCGTAGTATTTTTGGAATGCGCTACGACACATTTGTAGATTGGATTGTGCATGCCGTTTACTTTATTTGTCTTGGATGGGGCGCAACTTCGGTTACCGGGCAGCAAATTTGGCTTTGGTCTGGAATAGCGGCCGGTTTTGGTGGCAGCATGAACTATGCTCTCGAGCTTTATCAAAATAGAACCAAACCCCACTCAAGCCAGTTGACAGCAGAAGAAACATCGATCAGGGATGACGATTCTAAGATGGATCGCTTTGTTCTGAACGCGCGTATGGTTAGAAGTGATTTTTGTTTTATCGTTTTAGCTCTCAGTTTAGGAGGGGTGATTTGGTATCTTCTTCCTCCCGCCGCCATTGGGGCTCAGGCCTATTGGTGTCTTCAGTTTACCCGCAGTTCCCGCCGCTGGCATCCATAGATAGGACATAAGAGAAGAGTGAAGGCAATCAAACTTATTTATTTACTCGTTGGATTTGGTCTCCTGATTTATGTTTTTTCGGAGACCGATCTCGAGTTGGTATGGTCGAATCTGATCGCATCGGGTTGGGGTATATTTTTTGTGTTAACGGTTTATGGATTTGCTTTCTGGATTGATACGATAGCCTGGCAGTTTACTTTGCC
>JABJCF010000339.1 GCA_018665625.1 Nitrospina sp.
AGCAGGAGATTCAACTGATTCATTACCTTGAGAACCATCAAAAAAGTCAGAGAGATCTTTTTCGTTTATTGCCTGACCGGAAGAATAGGTGAGGAATGTTGCCAGGCAGAAACCTCCTGCAAGAGTCAGAGATAGAAAAAGTCGAAATATTTTATTCACGGTTGAGTCTGCTTTGAGTTCAATATTTTCTTACGCAATTGGCGATGTTCATGTGTGCTTTCGAAGGTATAACTTTTTTTGATGTCCTGGTAAATAGGGTCGTTATATTGATCGTGGCAGGGAATGCAATTTCCCACCTTTAATATTTTTACGATTTCTCTTTGATTGAAGGGTCTTGCTTTAGTTTGATGACTTCCAGCAAGTACCTCGCCTCGCATTGAAACTTTGGCCTGCGGGTCAAAAGCAGATGCCTTTACCATTTTGTCAGACCGGTTTAATGGAAGTAGGGAATCATTTTTTCCGGAATTGTTGGCACCAATCTTCAAATCGCCTGCTCCTAATCCTAAGGTTTTGGGCGACAAATGGCAACTTTCGCAAGAGCGGACTTTAGTACCTGTGGAATGAGGGTTTAGTGAATATGCCAGGTTTGACCCTGATAAACTGTCTGGGTTTGTAAAATGCCATTCCTGATATTTGCCTCGAAGTTCGCCTCCAACCCCCAAAGCTGGAACAGGGTTCCCCTTCTCATCCAAAAGAGAAAAATGTCTTTCTGGCTGTGCCAGCATCGGCGCAACTTTTCCACGAGGTCCTATCATAAGAGAGGGTTGCTGGATCTTAATAGGAGGACTGTCGGCCATCTTCAATTCTGATTGGTCCTGTCTCAGATTCATGGATGCATGACAACCCTGACAACGTACCACCCATTGGGAATGGCAGGCAGTGCATTCCAAGCGGGACTTATGTTGTGGAATAAAATGTGCTTTCGAATCTCTAAGAAGAGGGATTTCATAAACACGGCCAGTTTGTTTTCCAAGAGTCACCATTTTCCCCTCTTGAACTTTAACATTTGTCATTCGCATTTTTCGTTCAGAAACAGCCATCCAGTCTCCAACAGAGTTTGGCTGGCCTTTATAGTGTTTGCTAAGTCGGATGACAGCATCTTTTGGGTCGGTGACTTTTGAAATCATGGGATAGGTAGCATCATCACCATGACAGGTTTCGCAACGGATTTCTACTGCTTGATGTTGTTTGGAATACAAATTGCCATCACCCATAATATCTCGTTGGGTGTGGCAATCGATGCAGTCCATACCACGCGCAGTATGAACATCGACCTGAACGTTGTCTGTGCTGGCAAAAAGGGAAAATTCTTTCTCAGGAACCGGTATGTTGTCGTTGTTATCTTTTTCGGCTATTTCAACAAGCAACCCCTCGTTTTCCAGGTTGTTTGGAGAAAGCTCTTCATCAACTTCTAGTTGCTCAACTTTCACCTGTAGCTGTGTTTCTTCAACTGGCCCGTCAGGAGAAAGCTCCTCGTTTTCCTGAGGTTGTTCGGCAGCCGTTTCATTTATAGGTTCTTCTACCTCATCGATGGACTGACTTGCATCTTTTCTGACAGGAGAAGGTCCATCTCCCAAAGGCTGTATAGAGAACCTTTTATGGCATTGAACGCATATCATACGTTTAGGTAGAGCCTGGATCTTATGTAGTTTTGCATGGCCGGGTTGAGTTTTAGAAATAGTTGGATCGTTGCCCTCATAAAGGCCTGTCTTAGAATAAGAAAAATGGCAAGCAGCGCAACCCTGAGATCGGTACTGTCCCGGGGCGGGTGGCGAATCAATATGGCATTGAAAACACTCTTTGCGTAAAAGACGGTCGCTGGGATGTTTTGAAATTTGGTGGATAGATTTTTGATCTGACTCAGGAATGTCCAGGGAAGAAAAATAGGGCAGCTTGTCTAGTTTATCCAATGCACCCCATTCATGCGGAATATTCCCATCTTTGTCAACAATGGCTTGCGTTGCATAGCGGGCAGTTTTTTTATCTTGTCCAGCCCATTGGTAGCGCAGGCCGGAAATCATTCCGGCAAGCGTATTCATCATGGACTTGTTTAGCCTTTGTATATGATTACGGTCTTCACGAATATGGCCGGCGTGGCAATATAACTGGCCGCACGATTTTTCAACCACGCTGAGACTTGATGGATTGCGTTTTCCGGTTCCTGCCTGGGGATCATAAATCAATGTTGCATGAGCTTGATCTTTGTCTACCGATTCAGGTTCGCCACCGTGGCAAGCAGAACAGCCAAATTCAGGGGGATGAGATGTGCTTGTGGTGGATATGCCATCATGGCAGGTAATGCAACGTTCTACTGTACGATTTCTGTAGCCAGATACTTTAACCCAGGGATAGTCTGGCAAGGTTGCGGTGACCTGAACCCCTTTGATATGTGGTTCCTGAGTTCTCCAAAAATGTGCTGTTTCGTGGTCTTCGGTTTTATCAGCGTTTGATAGGAAAAATTGTTTCTGCCAGAAAGCCCAGTCCTTTTCCTGAGCGTAGACAGAACAGACCCCGATTAGGGTAATCAATAATACGGTCAGTCCCTTTTTTAAAATGAGCACAATAGTTTGTTGAAATTGAGAGCGAAGTTAAGAAGTTCACCCGATCGCGCAACCGAATCAGGTTGCTGAATCGTATACTACAGAAACGTTGTTTAGATAACTTTGCAATTCATCAAGATGGGCTTGGATTTGTTCCGGTATTTTTTCCTTTGCAGCTTTTTCGATGGAAGCACCTATCACGCTAATCGGCATGAATCCGTATCCTCCACCCGAGCCTTTCATAGAGTGACCCAAGGTGCGGATTTTTTTTAAATCTGAATCTTTAAGTGCGGCGCTGATGGTTGCAATGTCATTGCGGCGGTTTTGTAAGTAACCCGGAATCAGTTCACGTAAATCAGGGTCGATATGTGCGATAATTTTTTTCACTGGGATTTCGCATCTAACCGGCTACGCCGGTGGTATTCTTACTCTACCTTCATGCCCCAACGGGGTACGATGGGGGCAGGTCGAAACTATTTAACCAATCTATTACAGTTGCTAATGGTTCGTCTATTTTTCATCCCCTCTAAGATTAATATAGAGGATTGTGGAAATAATACAAAGCGTCATCGCCAGGGTTGATACTGTAGTCGGGCAAACTGGAACAATGTTCGAGTGTTATTTTCCAGTCGGAACTCTCTTTAACAAAGCTGTAATTGCAAACGCTGTGCTGGCGCTCATCAGTGTCGTTAGATTTTGAAGTGATGCTATTGATTTCGTCGACCAGAATATATCCTACCTTGTTTCCCACATGACCGGTAAGAACCTGGCGCTGAACCCGGCAATTAATATCACGAAAATCTGACATCATTTGGCGGTAGTCTTTTATTCGGTTTTCCAACAGGCCTCTCTTGTCATCTGTCATGATGACCAGGCTTTTCCCGTAAAAATTAGGAAGCTTTTCCGGGTTGGTGCAGGCCAGGTCATCCATTTTCTTTAAAATATTAGCAAACGTATCGGTGTTGGCAGCCAACGCATTATTACTGATTACCAGAGACAGGATGAAAACCATCCCTGTGAAAATGAAACGCTTCATTGTAAAATTTCTCCAGAAAAAAATTTAAAAAGGTCTACCCATTATTTTCTCGCTTCCTGGCAGTCTTGTTTCAAAATTCAAACTGCTCAGAATAAAAGCAGGATAAATCAGGGGAATTTGTGTAAATAAATTTCTACTGTTTCTCCATCTTGAGCCCAGCCAAAATTACCGGTTCCTGCAAAAGTGGAGATGATTCCATTTGAATCCACTTTTCTGATCCGGTTGTTACCCATGTCGGAGATGTACATATTATTTTTTGAATCGAATGCAATAGCGACGGGACTTTTAAGCATGGCTTTGGGTGCTGGGCCACCATCTCCTGAATAACCCTGATAACCTCTGCCGGCTACAGTCACTATTTTCCCATCCTTGGTGATTTTTCTAACAGTATTTGAATTCATCCCTACAATGTGGAGTTCCCCTTTAGGGCTGACGTTCAAATAGTCCATATTGCGAATGGCAGCTTTAAGTGCAGGGCCTCCGTCACCGGTGTTGTCATGTTTGCCGTTACCCGCGATAGTCGCAATCATTCCTTTGGTATCAATTTTTCGAATCATATTGTTGGCACCGTCGGCGACATACAGATTTCCTTCTTTGTCTGTAGCCAATGCGCTTGGGTCTCGAAAAGCCGCTTCACTTGCTGGGCCGCCATCTCCGTAATAAGCAGACTCTCCTGTACCGGCAATGGTGGTGATGTTTCCTTTAGCATCCACTTTGCGGATCTGGTGATTGAGCCTGTCAGAAATGAACATATTGCCTTTTTGATCGAAAGCGAAATCTGAAAAAGTAGAAATAGTGGCGAGTTCTCCAGTTTGTACTTTTCCTTTATATTTACTATTCCCAATTGACTCGAGATATTTTGGGGTGACCGTATCGAGAAATTTTCGCATGATCCCTTTTTCATCAATCATTCGAATCAGGCTGACAAATCCGCTGGGACTAGCAATGAACATCTCCTCTTTGTTGTTCAACTTCAGGGAAGTGGCTCCATAAATAGAAGCTTCCATACCTGGTAAACCGTCACCGATGTTTCCTCTAACTCCGTTTCCAGCAATGGTGAGGATATGGCCGTCTGGGGAGACTCTGCGAATGCGGTAATTCCCTTTATCAGAAATCAGTACGTTGTCATTTTTGTCTACTGTAATGCCATGAGGAAAACTCAACGTTGCTCCTGTAGCAGGTCCTCCATCACCGGCAAACATTTTTTTACCATTTCCGGCGATAGTTTTTACGCTACCGCGATTTACGTCAATGCTACGAATTCGATAATGTGAACGATCAATAACCAGTAATTTGCCTTCCGGGTTCAAAGTAACACCAAAGGGCAGGTGAAGATTCGTTTCGCGTGCCACTTCTGAATCTCCGTTATAGTCTTGTTGACCGGTTCCCAGAATGGTGGTGATCATCCCTTGCGAGTCCACTGCGCGAACGCGATTATTATTACGGTCAGCGATATAGAGAGTGCCTTGATCGTCGACCACAACACCGGTCGGTCCAGCTACACTGGCTCTATATGCAGGCCCGTTGTCACCACTGAAAAAGAAACCACCATCTCCTGCTACCGTGGTCATGATTCCCTGAGGATTGACTTTGCGCACCCGGTTGTTGCCGCGGTCTGCTATATACAGGTTGCCTTTTCTATCGAGTGCTAACCCGAAAGGTTTGTCCAGAGAGGCTTGCAGTGCGGGGCCGGAATCTCCCTTAAAGCCTTCTTTGCCGTTTCCAGCGTAGGTGCGGATGTTGCCTTTGGAATCGATCACGCGGATGCGTTCGTTAGATCGATCTGAAAAGAATAAATTACCTTTGCCATCTAGTGCTATTCCGGATGGGTGATTGACTTGCGCCTGTTTTGCAGGTCCGCCATCTCCGCTGAAACCGGCTGTTCCCGTTCCAGCTAGGGTTGTGATGATACCGCGGCTATCCACTTTACGGATGCGGTGGTTGTTTCTATCAGCGATATATAAGTTGCCTCTCTTATCGAAGGCTAATCCAGCGGGAACATTCAATCTGGCTTGGGTGGCTTGGCCTCCATCTCCCGAAAACCCGGAAGAACCTGTTCCAGCATAGGTGGTCATGTTTCCTTTGGGATCAATGCGGCTGATAATGTTGTTATCACGCATGGCAATAAAAACATTACCTCTTTTATCCACAGCTATCCCATCTACGAGAGATATTTCCGTTTTAGTTGCCGAAAGGGTTTTGGCAAAAGACTCGGATTCGGGGAAGATGCCTCCCAAAAAAAGAATAAGGCTAAGCGCCGTCATAAAGTCGAAACATTTTTTTAGCATTTTGAACATGTTAAAAACCTCGTTGTGGGCCAAAAATACCGAATATAAATCCTTTTAATCTTATCCATCCAATAAAATCTGTAGGGGATTGATCGAATTTGCCCGGAAAAAAAAGCTTTAGATGTTGTATAAACAACCGATTATACGTTGCCCAAATTTGATGTCAAATGAATTTCCGCCCCCTAAATTTGGCGGAAAATTTGATACCCAAATTTTCAAAAACACTGTGAATACTTGCCTTTATAAGGTTTGCCATTACTTTTCCTCAATATAAGGAAAATTCCCTTTGATGGTTTAAATGCTTATTCCAGTTCAAGAACCAAACTTGGCGGGACGGCAAAAAATGGGTGTTTTTTATAGGCATAAATTTTTTTACATCCATTTAAAATGATGTAAACTATTTATATTCAATAAACTGAGTGAATAAAACCCGTTTCTTTTCCGATCCAATTTAGTTGGGAGGGAGTTTCCATTATGCGAATTGCGATTTTTTTGATTGTTGTTTCGATTCAGGTTTCCGGAATTTTTTCTGGAGTTCAAGCCGCTTTGGCTAATGACTTAAAAGTTTCGTTTGAGAATGAAGTAGCAGGAATCACACCTGGGATGACATTACTTCAAAAAGCAACCGGCAATCTGGATCAGCCGGGAACTCTTATCGCAAAGTCAGAGAATGCAAATTCGGTTCATTCCAATAGAACTAACTTTTCTATACCAGATTCCAGAAGTAAATTGCGTAGAGACCCCTATGCGAGTGCGGGCTTTATTTCTAACAAAATGGTTCCGGTGGGAAAGGTGTCAAAAGTTTTCGACAACAAGCTGGCAACAACAGGACCGGAAAGAGTATTCATTGATATTGGCAGACGGCAAGGGTTGGAATTAGGTGATAAGTTTACTGCCTATAGTCAGGAGCGGTTTATTTACCACCCGGTCTTTGGTCATAATGGTATAGGATTTCAACTTTTTAAGCCAAGAAGGACTGGTTTTGAATCCAAACAATATTTGTCTTCTTCGGGTAAACCTTTGGGCTATAGCATTATGATTCGGGGCATCTTAGAAGTTGTCGAGATTGGTGAAACTACCTCTTACGCAAACGTAATAAAATCTTACGAAGATATCAAACCCGGCGAACTTCTTATTCCGTATCAGGAGAATGTCGAACCTATGTCAGATGGGGGCTCCGACAAAAATATTGATGGATATGTTGTCGCAACCAAGCTAGACAAGATCGGTGTAGGGGTTACAGACATTGTTTATATCGACCAAGGATGGGAGGGTGGAGTCCAAGCAGGCGATGTTTTTGAGGTTTACAATATCCCGGAGATTGCTGAAAAAAAATGGTGGGAATTTTGGAGATATAAAGGAACAAAGAAAACCCCATTACTTCCTGATGTGCTGGGGGAGATAAAGATAGTGAATACTCAGAGACGTACTGCTTCAGCTGTCATTGTTCAAAACAACTATGACATGCATGTGGGAAATAAAATAAGAACTAAACGCTAGCCGGGCTCGATTTTTAGGAACCTTTTCTTGCCGACTTTAATCATGTATTCCTGATCTCCAGAAAACTCCTGATTTACATTTGAAATTTTTTCTCCATTCACTGAAACCGATCCCTGCTGGATCAATCGGCGGGCTGCGGAGGTGCTATCTGTCAGTTTGTTTTCTTTGAGAATATTACAAATGCTACGTGTTTCCTTTCCCCAACCGGTGATAACCGGAATATCTTCGGGTAAGTTCTTTTTCTTGAATACATTTTCAAATTCACTTGAAGCCGCTTCTGCCAAATCTGAAGTGTGGTAGAGAGTAACAATTTCTTTGGCTAAATCCATTTTAGCATTTTTCGGATTCAGCGTTCCCGACTTTGCCTGATCTTTCATGGCGTTGAGTTCGTCGGTTGATCTATGACTGAGTAGTTCGTAGAACTTCCACATCAACTCGTCGGAGATGGACATGATCTTCCCAAACATTTCATTCGGCGCATCAAATACTCCGATACTGTTGCCCAGGCTTTTACTCATTTTTTGCACGCCGTCAGTTCCTTCTAAAAGAGGCATGGTAAGAACAATTTGTGGTTTTTGTTTATAAGCTCGCTGCAAATCCCTGCCTACAAGCAAATTGAACTTCTGGTCGGTGCCACCCAGTTCCACATCTGATTTTAAAGCTACAGAATCGTACCCCTGTATCAAGGGATACATAAGTTCATGGATAGATACGGGAAGGTTTTTTGCCAGGCGCTTTTGAAAATCATCTCTCTCCAGCATGCGTGCAACAGTATAATGCGCGGCCAGTTCGATCATATTTACGGATGTGAATTTCCCCATCCACTCGCTGTTATAGGCGACGGTGGTTTTTTCAGGGTCCAGGATTTTAAAAACTTGTTCCAGATAAGTTTTAGCATTTTCTTTGACTTCATCTGGGGTAAGATTTTTTCTTGTTTCAGAGCGCCCTGTAGGGTCGCCAATCATTCCCGTGAAATCTCCTATGAGGAAAATGGCTTCGTGGCCCAAGTCTTGAAACTGTTTCATTTTATTCAAGAGTACGGTGTGGCCGAGATGCAGGTCAGGTGCTGTAGGGTCAAATCCGGCTTTGATCCGTAGGGGTTGTCCCTTGGCCAACAAAGCTGCGAGATCTTTTTCATCAATGATCTCAGATGTCCCCCTTCGCAGGGTTTTTAATTGTTCTTCTGGCGACAACATAATTTTACAACCAAGAAATTTGATGAATGCGGATGTTAAGTTTAAAATTTACATCCTGTAATTGGGTTTTAATCCCCTGTGGTTTATTGCAAATATAAGAAATGGAAGCTAACATACCCCAGAATGATCTGCAACCGCCGCTTAAATTCAAGGGGATATAGAACAGGTGGAAAACAACTCTGGAAATTCGAAAACTTCTGATTCTGAGGAAATCTCCGGTCGCTCGCGAAAGTTCAAGCAGGCCGCATATGGTTTTCTCATCCTTAATCTTATTTATTTAGCCGTGGCTTTCGTTTTTATTCCACCCTTTGATTTTGGCTTGTCGGCTCTGCTTTCACTTATTGCGTTTGCTTTGTTGTTGGGCATTTTTACATATTATCTTTTGCAGGAGAAAAAACTACTGGCCCAGATTCTAGCAGTCATCTACGGAGGCCGATCTGTATTTACAGCTTACACCATTGTTGCAGGAGATACCTTTCAGGCAGTCCCCTATTTTCTACCATGCCTGATTATCACCTTTTATTTTCTCGGGCGAGCGGGTTGGAATTGGCCATAATGAGTCCTTCTATATTTATCAATTCGCAGAGCCGATTGCCTTTGGTTACCGAATCGGGGAAAAAGTTTTCCGGGTTGGAAAATTCCAAATCTCCTGAGTTATGCCAACGGGTTTCCACTTTTTTTGAATATTTAAATAGGCAAATAGGATTTCCTGAAACGGATCTGGGTCGTGAAAACCAGGTCATCTTCAATCTTTTATTGCAATCTGCTTATCCCGAAATAATGATTGATCTGGCAGATCTCATTTATGTTCAGCATGAACGACCCGCTGTTTATTTGAATTTTGACCATATCCATATGAATCTTAAAAAAGATCGAGTGGCTCTATCGGAATCTATGGATCAGATCAATGAAAAGTTTTCCATCTTGTTTCGGGAATTGGCGAAAGTTATCAGGGAAAACCCGCTCCTGTTCAGCGACTCCCGAATGGTTCGGTTGTTGAGTGAGAGTTACAGTATTTATCTTTTCCAGACAGAAAATTTTCCATGGGATAACCCTATGGAAATGATTCCATCAGATTTAAAGAATCCGATTATGGATATCGCAACGGGACTTGCAGGTTTCCGTTTGATCCATGACTGGCCTGAGAATTACCCGAAATTGATTCTTACTGACAACCTGCCCTTTATCATTATGGGATTAACTCACTACGCCAAGCTTTCTGGAAAAACCAATGTTGAAATTTTAAATGTCGATTTCCCTGACGGACCTATGGGGAAACGCTGCGGTTGCATTCTGGCAAACAAATTTTTACATCATTTGCAAAGGGGTGAGCGAAAAAAATTCCTGCAATGGGCGATAGGAGCTTTAGATGCGGGTGGTTTGTTGTTGATATTAGATACGGATCTCGAATGTCAGATATTAAGAAGGGCGCAAAATCAGGAATACCAGGATAAGCTTATACGTGGCTATAAAGAAACCCTGGTTTCGATCGAAGAAAATTTTTGCGAAACCCTGATCCAGGATGTAAGGCATGTTGGGTTCGACGTTTCGCATTTTGATTTCCATGAATATCAGGATGAAACGGATGCTTACAGTCAGTATCCGGGCGATAATTTATCAATAAAGTTTATTGGGCTGGAGATAATGGCAAGTAAAGTTTGAGGTTCGATTATGATTACTATTTTAGGTGTTTTTTGAGGGAACTCCATTCTCCCTGAGTGGCTTGGCTGGCTTTATGTTCCATATCTCTATAAATCGCTATTACCTTTTTTCCTAATAGTGTGAGTTTTGCTCCACCGCCTCCTTTCCCACCTGTTGCACTTTCTACTAAAGGTTTTTTAAAACATCGATTCATGGTGTCTACCATATCCCATGCGCGTCTGTAGCTGATTCGGTTTTGTCTTGCAGCCCCTGATATAGAACCTTCCTGATCAATAGATTCCAGTAAGTCAACTTTGCCAGGCCCTAAAGCAATCAGGTCGCCGGACATAATTCGGTGACGGGAGCGACATTGCACCTTGTTGTCTTTATTTTTTGGCAAACCCTATTCCTTTTTAATTCTGACCAGTCCCAGGACATTGGGGATAGGTCTGGAAAAAGTGTTTTCGTCATGTTCTCTGGAACCCGTGGAGTAACTGCCGATAAACTCATGTTCTTCTTTTCCTGTATTGATATATAGCTGCGCATCGGCACCCCCTTCAACATACATCGCACGTTTTAAATTTATGGGGAGTTGCAAAAGCATATTAGTTAACTCGTGAGTGGAGTAGGGGGATCGAACATGAATGAATAAAACTCTTTCTTTTTGGTCGATGCCAACGGCCGCTGTGCTCCATATCCTTTTTTGTGGGGCCCAGACATTTTCCCCTTTACAGGAAACCATGCGGATACTTTGAATTAAAGTTGTGTATTGCTTTCGTAAAGAACTGAAGTCTTCACACTCTCTATCAATTATTTTTACAGAGGCTAAATTTTTTCCAGTTGGGTCAAAGGCTAGAACGGTTTTGTCCTTCGATAGCCATGTGCTGTTTATATGGTTTCCGGTCCTCATATAGGAAACGCTCGATACCTGATTTTTCTGGTACATGCTGGCATTGATACCGGCAACCAGAGAATTCTGGTTCACCCATTTTTTTACGGAGTATCTTTTTTTGGTTTTTGACGCGGAAGAGTTCAACAGTTTCAAGGCGAAAAATCGAGTGTCGGCTCGCAATACCCTGATTAACGAGTCACCGACGATGGACTTTTTTGAAGCCACAAATATTCCCATATCCAGCCCCGGCTCTAGATTCTTCCAAACCGCTGGGCTTTCCGAGGAAGAACTAGCGAAACTCAATCCATATCCAAATACAGTAAAAATAAGAAAAATGATTAAAACCTTCCGGTTCCAGCTTTTTTCAGGAGAGCGAAGCTTGACGGTAAAGGGTTTTTGCTTATTGTTCATAAATATTTATTCCGTGTTTATATGTCCTAAGAATCCCGGATTATAGCCTGAGCCCTGGTATTTTTTCTTGTCTTTTGCATCTAAAATGGGCAGTTTCTTCTATGATAACATTGATTTTATTCCAGTTTTCGTACATAATATTATAAAAATACCACTTAATTTATTGTTGCATTAGGTGCTCTAATGTTAGAGTTTTGTAAGATATTTGATGCAAATTAAATAAAAATTAGATTACCCTCGGTTTTTTTGGGGTTTTAAAGTTTTTGGCAGTTTATTGGTTTGTTAACGATGTTTAATTGATGTTTCATTTTTTTTTTACGAGGAGTTTATGAAAACCATTTCTAAAGTATTAACCTTGATGGTAGCGTTTGCATTCGTAGGATGTGCGGGTCAATCTGGCGGAGGATCAACAACAGCAGTTTCATCCTCTAGCAAGGCTCTTTCCATTACCACACCTGCTACCCTTTCTAATGTAAGCAGCCCTTTACAAGTTTGTATGGCAACCAATGGTTATACTGTTGAGCCTGCTAAAAACGGTGTGAATGCAGGTAAAGGACATCACCATTTATTGGTTGATGTTTCTATTCCGGCAGATTTGAGCAAACCTATTGCTAAAGATGGTAACCACATTCATATGGGTGATGGCTCAAAATGTAAAACAATTGAGCTGGCAAAAGGTCAACACACGATCACCGCTCTTTTTGCACAGGGCAACCACGTTCCGTACAACCCAGTGGTATCGGATGGTGTGACGGTTACAGTTACCCATGTAAAATAATTCCGTAAGGAAAAATTTTACTGGGAAAAATTTAATTCCATCCCCGGTTTCGGGGGTGGAATTTTTTTTGACCTCTACTCAGATAATTTATGGCAAATTTACCCAAAGCTTCTGGTCCGGTTTTTTCAGATGATCATCTGATCAACCTCTACTACATAAATGAACTGTACCGAAACATCGGAGCAGAAGTTTCAGTGCGTCTCAAAGAAATTTATGGGCTTGATATTCCTCTCACTGCCGGAGTTTGGGGGGGGACCTATTTAATTGCCAAACCCAATGGGTTGGCGCGTCGACGAATATGGCGACTCTATTCTATTGTCAATCTGCCGCAAAACAGCCCATTGGATAAGCAGGAGAATATGGAAAAACTGGTAGCTGTTTATGCGGACGCTTACAAGGAAGCATTTGCCCCATATAAGCTGGAACTCGCTTTGAAAATGTGGGGCGGAACTCTTCCGTATAGTAACAAAGCCAAACCCAGCCTGACCATGCACATGGAAGACGCGACAGATAGAGTGCGTTGGCTGAGGACTTTCTTTGTGTGGAATAGTGTTCCATGGGAGGAGTCGATAATCTGTGACACGGTAAGAATAATTAAAGAGTACAAAGAATTTTTTGATTTGAAAAAAGGGCAGGTTAAAAAAGATCCCAAGGATATTAAATATCTTTTGCAAGATATCATTATTATTTACCGCACGCTTGAAAATGCATGCAGTGAAAATTTTCGGGAACACGCAACGCCAATAATCAAAACTATGATGACAGAATTCATGGCAGGACTGCATGACCCAGACAAAATCAAAGAACTATATGAAATGGTTTTTGATAACGCGCTGATCTATGGGTTCGAGGAAAGCCTGGAAGAGCCTTATAGAAAAGAGGGATTGGATATCCACCAAATACAAAAATGGCCGATGGAAAAAATCAATTGGGTTCCTGAAGAGTTGAAGGAAAAGCTCATCCCGCCTATTCAAGAAATTTTTAGCGGATTCAAAAAAGAGTTGGAAACAACCAGCAATTCTTAAGCCAGTTTTCAGCTTTCTAATGCAGAAACAAAATCTGCAAGGCTGGGGAAAACCATTTCCGCATTTTTGAAATCAATATTCCGATTCAATTCATTCTGTAAAATTATACAGGGGATTCCCGCTTCGTTTGCCGCGTTAAGTCCTTTTAACGCATCTTCCAGAACAAAACATTCAGCAGGGGCAATGCCCAGTTTTTTGGCGGCATTTAGGAAGATATCTGGGAAAGGTTTTTCTCGTTTGGCAGATTCTTTGCCAAGAATAGCAGGGACCATATCCAGCGCGTTGGCATTTCTTAGAATATGTTTGATATCTGTTGCCCAGGACCCCGATGCAATGGCTAGTTTATGGTTTCGTGATAATTCCTGAACCAGACAAATTGCATCTGGAAATAGTTTGATCTCGCCACTTTCACAAAACCGGGTATACACCTCGAATTTTTGTTTGCGCAAATCCACAGGGTCGACATTTAGTTTGAGATTATGACGTTCTATTTCCCCTGCAATCCCTTTTCCCTTGGAGGTCCATTCCACCCAATATTCTTCTTTGTCAAGGGTGTGGCCGTATCTTTCAAATACCTCGTTGTAGGCTTTATAGTGATAGGGTTCAGAGTCGGCTAGCAGCCCATCAAAATCCAGTATCGCGGCTTTGGCGTTTTGGAGCAGGGAGTGAAGTTTTGTTTTGCGGTCTGAGAAAGTAGTATCCATCGGTGA
>JABJCF010000340.1 GCA_018665625.1 Nitrospina sp.
CTTTTTGTTTGCACGCTTACCTTTGCGATCCAATTTTTTATCAATTCGATTACCTTTTCTATCCAAACGTTTTTCTATCCTGTCTCCTTTGCGGTCCAGTCTATTTGCAATACCTTCTCGTCCATTTGCACGAGCCTTGTCTGCTCTTGCATCCAACCGATTATTGATCCGTTCGCCTTTTTGATCTAAACGGTTATTGATTCGATCCCCTCTGCGATCAAGACGATTTTCGATCCTATCCCCTCGATTCAATTCCTGTTGTGTATCAGCTTCCTGGGAAAATGCAGGGTTTACGGAGAGACTTCCTATTACTGAGATGATTCCGATTGTGAGAGCTTTTTTCATTTTTTGTACTCCTTTGTTTTAATTAGAGGATAATAATCATCCATTTACTCTCTACAACGCAGGACTTTAAAATTGGTTGACAAAAAAAGAAAAATTTATTTAAAAATGTGTGAAAAAAGGTTGTAACACCATTAAAGCAAAGGGTTTAGGGGGCTGTAGAGAGTTTCCGTTTGTTTGAGAGATATAGCTTGGTAATGAGAGTTAAATGGAAAATATGAAGCAATTTTGTGAAGATTCGCAAGTTTGACGATTCCTCTAAGGATTAAGTCAAATTTCTAAAGCGGATTCAATAGTGGCGAGAAGCAGGATAGGGTTAATTGGGTATGTAAGGCAGGCGAAATATTGCGTTGAGTCTGTTTCGTTAGATAAATCTTTTTCGGTCAAGAGGACTACAGGAATATTTTTAGTATGGGTATTTTCTTTTAGCGTTTGCAGAAGGTTTGGATCTAATTCCGATTGACAACCCATGATAATAAGTTTTGGGTTATTTTTTTCGGCTTGTGAGATACCCAATGGCCCATTTTCCGCAATCGATAATTTAATGAAAGGACGTGGAATAAACATATTTCTTAGCTTTGCAAGGTCATCACTTTGTGGATTTATAAACAAGATTTCAAATCGTTCTTTTCCCGGTGCTGAGGTGCTATCTTTGTCGTTACTGTTTTTGGGTGACAAGGGAATGGTAATAGAGAAACAACTTCCCTTACCCAATTCGCTTTCAACATTCAAGCTGCCGCTCATCAGGTCGACCAAATTGCGGCATATATTCAGTCCAATTCCCGTTCCTTCAATGTTTGTTTTTTCTGCTCCCAGCCTGTTAAATTTTTCAAATAGTGTTTCAATTTTATCTTCAGGGATTCCCGGCCCAGTATCTTGAATATTAACTGTAGCTTTATCCCCACTTGCAATCAGGCTCACCGTTAAGGTTCCTTGAATAATATTGTATTTAATTCCATTGGATAATAAGTTGAGCAAAATCTGTTTGAGCCGTAATGAATCTGCCAAAACTATTATGGAATTAAGGTCCTGAGTTTCATCGATTATTTTTATCGAGTTTTTAGATGCGGAAGGGCGGATGAGGACAAGGCTTTCTTGAATTATAGAAATTACATCGATTTTTTCAATTACAACTTTTAATTTCCCGGCCTCAATGGCAGATAAATCCAATATGTCATTGATCAATTCCAGAAGATGATTGCCTGCTTGAAATATTTGGTTGAGGTTATCGATTGAGCCATCATCGAGAGGTTCGTCAGGATCAACGATCATGAGCTCGGTATAACCGAGAATGGCGTTTAAGGGTGTTTTTAGATCATGACTCATTTTTGCCAGGAAATCAGATTTGGCTTTATTAGCCTTTTCCGCATTTTCCTTTGCCTTCATCAAATTTTCTATCAGACGCGAATTTTGATCCAGAAGCATTTTTCTTTCAAGCGAATTGGCTATCGCGGTTAATACGGTTTCTGTGATATTTTCATCTTTAATTACATAATCATTGGCGCCAACTTTTAAAGCATTCAAGGCTACCGAGATTTCTTGATTCCCCGTTAAAATGACAACAGGAATGTTGTTGCCGGATTTTCTAAGCCTTTCTAATAGTTGCAATCCATTCATTTCCGGCATTTCTAGGTCTGATAAAAGAAGGTCGAACGAGTCGTCAAGGAGTTTTAGTGCTTGCTTGCCATCCTCGGCGGTTTCAACCTGGTAATGGTTTTCTGAAAGAAGACTGGATAATATGCTAAGCACGAGAGAGTCGTCGTCGACTACGAGAATTTTTTTCTTGCCCGTTGGCAAAGGGGATGGTTTTTCGGGAGAAAATTCAGGGGAGTTTTTTGAATTAGTCATTGGTTGAATGGAATAAAATTATTCTCTTTTTCTTTTGTAAACATGGGTGGCGGTTCCATAAAACACCTCGGCCGCTTCCATTAAGGTTTCGGATAATGTGGGATGTGGATGGACTGATGAGGCCAGGTCTTTCGCTTTCGCTCCCGTTTCGATAGCTAATACCCCTTCGGCAATCAATTCGCCAGCTCCACTACCCGTTAAACCAACACCAATAATTTTCTCAGATTCCGGGTCAATTATCAACTTGGTCAATCCTTCACTGCGGCCAAGGGTTTGTGCTCTTCCAGAAGCTCCCCAAGGAAATTTTGCGATGGATACAATTTTATTTTGAGCTTTTGCTTCTATTTCCGTTAGTCCGGCCCAGGCGATTTCAGGGTCGGTGAACACCACTGCGGGCATTACTGGGGTATTAGAGCCTATTATTTCTCCAACTAAAACTTCGATGGCGATTTTTGCTTCATGAGAAGCTTTATGAGCAAGCATGGCCCCGCCTGTTACATCACCAATGGCAGATATATGAGGATCTGCTGTTTTTTGTTGGTTGTCTGCAATTACAAACCCTTTGTCATCTAATTTTATTTTTGTGTTTTCGAGTCCCAGGCTTTCTGTGTTGGGTCTGCGGCCAATTGAAACGAGTACCTGATCAAATAGTTTTTGCTCTTTCCCTGAATCGTTTTCCAGAGTTACGGAAAAATTTGATCCTTCATTTTCCATATGCGTGACTTTAGTTTTTAGAAGTATTTCCTCAAACTGATTTTTAATTCTGTGTTGCAAGGGTCTTACCAAGTCACGATCGACTCCAGTTAAAATACCGTCCATCATTTCTACAACCGTGACCTTACTGCCGAGTGCCGCATAAACACTGCCCATCTCCATTCCGATGTAGCCCCCACCGATAACAAGTAAACTCTTAGGAACGCTTTCTATGTTAAGGGCACGGGTAGAGTCCATCAGACCAGAGATATCATTAAAAGGTTGGGTGGGGCGTGATCCCGTAGCAAGAATGCAATGGTCGAAGGAGTAAAGCCTTCCATCTACTTCAATGGTATGTGAATCTTTAAAGGTTCCTTTGCCTGAAACAAATTCCACTTTTCGCTGTTTGCATAGCTGGGTGAGACCTGTTGCCATTTTGTCGATGATCTGATTTTTTCTGTTTCGGATGGTATCCAGGTCAATTTTTGGCTCGCCAAAATCCAAGCCCCAGGATTTAGCTTCTTTTGTTTCATTAATTAAATGGGCGATATGGAGAAGTGCCTTTGAAGGAATGCATCCTCTGTGAAGGCACACACCACCGGGTTTGTTGCCCGCATCAATCAGAGTGACATCCATCCCCTTATCAGCAGCCAGAAATGCTGCCGCATAACCTCCGGGTCCACCCCCTAAAACTAATAAATTTTTTACGCTCATGATCTCGGTTTCTAATTAAAAAGAAATTGTAGTTTATATTGGTTTTGATAAATTTTCATAAAAAAATATCAGCTCCCAATGCAAACAGGTTGTGATAGTTCGCATAATACCGGATGTCGTTAATCTGTTTACTTTGTCTTTAAAATTTTTTATCCTTCAAGTAATAGATAAATTGGTTGGTATCTATTTCTACCTGGTCTCCTTTCTCCAGCCTTGGAATATTCCTTCTTTATATTCAGAAAAAAACTATGCAGGACCGCATAAACTACCAAAAATTTTTTCTACCCATTTTGGCTTTGATTTTTTTTGGAATGGTAATTTGGGTGCGGATTCGTCTTTTAGGCTTGCCCCTTGAACGTGATGAAGGGGAGTATGCCTATATGGCTCAACAGTTGCTTCAAGGGATTCTGCCCTATACTGAAACTCAGAGTATGAAGTTCCCCGGAGTTTATTTTGTGTATGCCGGGGTGCTGCAAATTTTTGGTGAAAGTCCATCCTCCATTCATTTTTCTTTAATATTTGTAAACCTCACAACAGCATTTCTTCTTTTTTTTCTGGGGAAGAAATTGCTGAATCCGTCATCAGGTATTTTTGCGGCCGCTTGTTTTTCTGTTTTAACCTTAAGCCCGGGCCTTCAAGGTGTCTGGGCCAATTCGGAGCATTTTGTTTTGCTCCCTGCTATAGCGGGGATCTTACTGTTATGGGTGGCCCAGGATCAACCGGCACATTTCTTATTTAGCGGATTTTTATTAGGATGTTCCCTCCTGATAAAGCAACATGCTGTATTTTTTTGCCTGTTCGGTGCTTTATATCTGATCTTTCGAATTATTGATAAATCGCAACCTTTCAAGAATCCAATAAAATATGTATTGCTATTCACTATAGGAGGAATGGCTCCCTTAATTATCACAGCACTTATATATGGGGCGAGCGGAAAGTTTTCAGAATTTTGGTTCTGCACCGTTCAATATGCATCGGAATACGTTTCACTGACTGCACTGGGAGAGGGTTTTGAAAACTTTAAATATAATTTTGCCCAAATTGTAGAGTCCAATTTCCCAATTCTTTGGTTATCCCTGGTTGGGATGGCGTCAGTTACATGGATCAAAGATAGAAAACGTGAATATATATTCTTGTTAGGATTCTTTGTCTGCTCGTTCTTAGCAATTACTCCCGGGCTTTATTTCAGGCCGCATTACTTTTTGTTATGGATGCCGGCTATTTCCCTTCTCGCTGCAGCCGGATTTGATGGATTGGTTCACAGGTTCCCATTTTCTGGGATTAAGAACTTGACCCAAGTGGGAATTCTTATTTTAGCTTTGGGAATTCCCTTTTTGATGCAGAAAGAAACGTTCTTCAAACTGTCACCTATTCAAGTGACTCGATCGGTGTATGGTTTGAACCCTTTTTCGGAATCTCTTGAGGTTGCCAGGTATATTCGTGAGCATTCGGGAAAAAATAGTAAGCTCGCTGTTTTGGGATCAGAACCGCAGATTTATTTTTTTTCCCATAGAAGAGCTGCCACTCGGCATATTTATATGTATCCATTGATGGAGCCTCACGTGTATGCCCGCCAAATGCAGGCAGAGTTAATTCGTGAAGTTGAAAAATCCGGGCCGGAATTCGTTATGGTCGCCAACCTTGCAGGCTCCTGGGTTTCTTCGCGGCCTGATATTTCGCCTATGCTGAAAGACTGGGCTCAAGGCTATTTGAATGATGAATATGAAAAAAAAGGTGTGGTCGATATTATTTCTAATGACGAGACCATTTATAAGTGGGGAGAAGAAGCAATGGGGTACCACCCTCAGTCCAGATACCATCTGTTAATTTACAAAAAACGCATATGATATTTTATTTTCTAAATTGGTTTTTCATGCAGGTCGAAAAATTATGAGGATTAAGATCAGCCTGATACTGGTGGCTTTAGTAACCTATTGGGGTTATTGGTTAGTTCATGATGAACGCAAACACACACAGGCTGTTGCCTACAACGAGCAGGGAAATAATCTCAGTGAATTGAAAAGGTACGATGAAGCCATTGAAAACTACCAGCAAGCCATTTTGATTAGAGAAAACTTCGCTGAGCCCTATAATAATCTTGCCAATGCACTCCGGCAAGCAGGGCAATTAAAAGATTCTATTCCTTATTATAAGGAGGCGATTCGTTTCAAGAAGAACTATGCCGATGCCTATATTAATTTAGGTATTGCCCGGAGCGAGCAAGGCAATTTTAAAGAGGCCATCGAAAAATACCAAGTGGCTCTTTCTCTCAACCCAAATTTTTTCAGAGTGCATAACAGTTTAGCTATCCTACTGAGTCAGCAGGGAGATATTGCGGGAGCTATCTCTCATTACCATCAGGCAATTAATCTTTATCCAGATTTTGCTAAAGCCCACAACAACCTAGGCAGCACCTTGGCGGGGCAAGGTAAATTTAAAGATTCAATCGTACATTTTGAGAAGGCAATTAGCATTGATTCAACCTATACCGACGCACAAAAAAATCTTGAGCTTGCGCGGTCCCTTTTAAAATGAGTAATTAAGAAAGCCATTGTCCTATGAGAATTGTGATTAGTTTATTCCTGATAGCTGTAACCTTTTTGGTTTACGGTCAGGTATTGGACTATGGGTTCCTCAATTTTGATGACAATAAATATGTCACCGAGAATGCGCATATCACGAATGGGTTTACCCGTGAAGATGTGGTCTGGGCTTTCACAGAATCTTATGCTTCCAACTGGCATCCATTAACCTGGTTATCCCATATGCTTGATTTTGAAATTTATGGGCTTGATCCTTTTGGACATCACCTGACCAACTTAATTATCCACATCGCCAACACTCTTTTATTATTTTGGGTTTTGATGAAAATGACGGGGACGGTTTGGCGAAGCGTATTTGTGGCGGTTATGTTTGCCGTTCATCCTCTCAATGTCGAATCGGTAGCGTGGATCGCAGAGCGCAAAAACGTTCTCAGTGTTTTTTTCTTTTTCTTAACGTTGTGGGCATATATTGATTATGTAGAAAAAAAACGTTCCTTTTTATTCGTAGTATTGTTTCTTGCTTTCGGTCTCATGGCTAAACCCATGTTGGTCACTGTGCCTTTCCTCTTAATTCTATTGGACTTCTGGCCTTTGAGACGATGGAACTTTGGCGGTTTTGCTGGTGAATCTGAAATGTCAGCTATTAAAACAGAATCTCTTGGGAGGCTAATACTTGAAAAATTACCTCTTTTTATCTTGGTAGCAGGATCATGCGTCATTACTTTCATTGCTCAGAAAGGCGGGGACGCTGTACGCACTACGGAACTCCGCTCATTTTATTCGAGTGTAGCCAATGGTTTGATTTCTTATGTTGAATATATAGAGAAATTTGCATGGCCGCGAGGGCTTTCCGTCTTTTATCCCCACGCAGGAGATTCGATATCAGGGTGGAAAGCACTCACGTGTGGATTGATACTGGTTGTTGTTACCACCTGGGTGGTGCGATCGATTCAGCGTGCTCCTTATTTTGCAGTAGGTTGGTTTTGGTATCTAGGAACTCTGGTGCCCGTGATCGGTATCGTGCAAGTGGGCGAGCAGGCCATGGCCGACCGATATACCTACCTACCCATGATAGGGATTTTTATTTGTATTGCCTGGGGATTTCCAGAGTTAATTAAAAACGCAAAACAAAAACTTATTCCGATTTTGGCGGGAACTTTCATTCCTATTCTTATGTTGTTAACCTGGGCGCAAGTGAAACACTGGGAAAACAGCGTTACCCTTTTTGAACATGCCATCGATGTGAATGAAAACGAAACCCCAAGCTTTGTCATCGCCTATAACAATCTGGGACATGCCTTGTTAAGTGAGCAACGTTTTGAAGATGCTGTCACGGTTTTCCAGCGAGCGGTGGAAATCAATCCCAACTACTCCAAGGCTCAAAACAATCTTGGGAATGCTCTCAGTGAATTGAAAAGGTACGACAAGGCTATAGGCTATTATCAGCAGGCGATAAAGATTGAACCCGATTATGCGGAAGCCTTTAACAATTTTGCAAACGCTCTAAGGAATAGAGGGCAATTAAAAGAGTCTGTTGAATATTATAGAGAAGCGATCCGCCTTGATGGTGAATATGATGAAGCGCATTTTAATCTTGGGATAACGTGGAGCCAGCAAGGGCAGCTTGAAAAAGCCATTGCCCAATATCAAAAAGCTTTAGAGATAAATTCAAAATTCACGAAGGCGCACAACAACCTTGCTGGTCTGTTGGCTCAAAAAGGTGATATTTCAGGGGCTATCTTGCATTACCGGCAGGCTATAGCCATTGATCCCGGTTTTGCAAAAGCTCATAACAATCTTGGTAGTGCATTAGCGGGGCAAGGTAAGTTTAAAGAATCCATACTGTCTTTTGAAAAAGCTTTGAGTATTGATCCGAATTATATTGATGCCCAGAAAAATCTCGAACTTGCCCATTCGCTGGTTAAATAAGAATCCTCCCTGATTCGACCCAGAACGTATTAAGAAAATGGCTGGACCGTAGAATCTATTGTTGGGTCCAGCGACATGCTGGTGGTCGGGATGAGAGGATTTGAACCTCCGACCCCTCACCCCCGAAGCGAGTGCGCTACCAGGCTGCGCTACATCCCGACTCTGATTATGATTTTTTGTAAAAGAAGTTTTTGAGGTATTTCCAGATCACGATGGAGCCTACTCGGTTGAGTACCGATTTGAACCATGTGCTGCCACCTAAACATTTTTGGCAGTGCGGATGCACAACTTTGAGGTTTTGGAATCCTTCCACCGCATCAATCACTGGCTGGGTGTTTAGGATTTCAGTGATAGAGTTTTCGAATACATTTCCGGCGACAGTTTTGCCGTCGTAGTCCACGCAGCAATAAATCAGGTCACCGCTACAAAGAATAGCGAAGTGATCGCTCAGCGCACTGCAATATCCCGTTTTGGAGGGGACCACGTTACCGCCTTCAGCGAATGCATTTCCCCAGGTGTTGAGGATGTATGTCTCGAAAAAAATATTGGGTGCGACTTCAACCACATTCCATTTAAAAGTAGAAAGTTTATCTATTTTCTTTTCGACTTTGGCTTTCTCTTCATCACTCATGGGAGGACAAATTTTGTGGACTTCTTTTGCCCAGTAGCTAAAGGTTTTTCTAAGTTCCTTTGCGTTGTTGATGACACTCATGCTGCCGACACTCCAGTCTTCACCGGGAACTTCACTTTTTATAGAAGTGTTTAAGAAATGTACTTTAATTTTTGGTGGCTTTTCCTGCTTAAGGCAGGTGCCTATGAATTCTAGAATCCGGTTATGGTATTCCTCAAACTTCATACGACGGGATTTTCGGGTTTTGAAAGATTCCTCGTCTGGAGTTTGTAGAGAGATGTTCACCTGAGACGCCGTGACCTTTTCAAGCTTGATACCCATTTCTTCATCGAGGTAAGTGCCATTTGTGGTAATACCGGTTTTCACTCCGCGTTCGGCGGCGTGTTCTAGGATTTCAAAAAATCTCGGGTGCATGAACGGCTCGCCCATCACGTGGAAAGTTATCTTTTCCGCCATTTTATATTCGGCGATTTCGTCGATAATGCCGCAAACCCTTTCAAAATCCATATACTCATAATGACGGGTCATCTCCTGTTTGGGACAGAAGGTGCAGTCAAAATTACAGACGTTTGTCAGTTCAATATGAATTCTTTGTAAGGGGAACTGCACCAGTTCGCCGAACCGACCGGGAAACTTTTCTGTGGCAGGTTGAACTTCAGTAAGCATATTTTTATTAATTAATTGTTTTGTGTTTTTGAGTAATTGTAGCGGTCAATACTTTCACTCCAAAAGGAGTTGTTGGTGACGTTGCGCGTGACCTTTTTTGAGCCGCATTCAGGGCAGGAGACCTTTTTTTTATCCACTTCAGACATTTTCATCTCAATGATGAAATCTTTTTTGCATTTACCGCAAGTATGGTCATAATTTGGCATTTTTATATCTCCCTCTGATTTGCTGTAGACTTCTTGTTTTTAGGCTTTAAAAACAGCGTCTAAGAATACAATAGTTTCTATTTTAACGCAATGAAGCCAGCGAAGTTATTCCATTTAAAGAACAAGTCGATCGTTGAAAACCCTGCTGATTGTAAGTGATCCTTATTTTGCTCTACTGTCCAGGGAATGAGCACATTTTCCAGAGCTTCACGTTTTTGTGAGATTTCCAGTTTCGAATAGCCTTTTTCCTCTTTGAACTGGTGATGAAACTCTATGAAGGTTTTATTGAGATTGGGTATTTTACTCTCTACTTTTTCGATGAGAACCAGTGAGCCACCGGGTACTAATCCATTGTAAATGGTTTCTAAAATTATTTTTCGATTAGCGGGCTGAACGAATTGCAACGTGTAGTTCATAACAACTACAGAAGCTTGAGTTATTGACAAGTCCTTATTTAAATCAGCTTCCATCATTTCACAGGGAAGGGGAGATTCCTTTAATGTTTCTTCGGCCTTCTTGAGCATG
This sequence comes from Nitrospina sp., assembly GCA_018665625.1. The sequence goes on from JABJCF010000340.1 coordinate 10,098, forward strand.
GCCTGTGAATTATCGAGTCCGATAAGTTTTATATTTGCGGAGGGTTCCAGGGCCTGAGCCAGCTTAAATAAAAGAGTGCCTGTAGAACAACCAAGATCGTAAACTGAAGTGGATGGTTTTGCGTATTGTGCGCACCAATGAACCGCCAGATTTTGGCATTCTTGGTACATGGGCACGCTGCGTTGCAACATGTCATCAAAAACCCGAGCTACCGAATCGTTAAACTCGAAGGGCTCGGTTGTTTTGGGTTTTTGAAATAATGTGTCTCGCTCGGAAATTGATTTGTCTCCCGAAAGAATCTTTAAAGTGGAAACCCCTCCCGGTAAACCGAGAGGGGTTTCTTGTAATTATAAATCAGACTTAAGGAAGGGGAACATCGCTGCCTTCTACCGGGCCCGATTTTGCTTTTAACAGCAGCTTGTTAATGGCATTAACATAGGCATAACCACTGGCCTCAATGGTGTTGACGCCTGCTCCCTTACCCAGGACTTCACGTTTATCATTCTGCACGCGAACGGTGACTTCACCCTGGGCATCCTGCCCCTTGGTTTTTGCCATTACCTGATAGTCCAGCAATTTGCAGGTGAGTCCGGTAATTTTATCGATGGCATTATAAATCGCATCGACGGGTCCATCTCCACCTGAGGATGATTTGTGTTCTTTGCCATCCCGACTTGTCAGCGCTACTGTCGCTTGGGGTTCCTTACCCGTTTCAAAATCACATTTGAGAGTGGATAGTTTATAGGTAACTTGTTGCTCTTCAGAAAACTTTTCTTTTTGGATAAGAGTATGGAGGTCGTCTTCAAAAATCTCTTTCTTCTCATCAGCGAGAATTTTGAATTCCTCAAACACTTTATCCAGTTCTTCCTGACTCAAGCTGTAACCCAACTCCTGAACTTTATGGAGTAGGGCGTTACGCCCAGAATGTTTACCCATTAC
>JABJCF010000341.1 GCA_018665625.1 Nitrospina sp.
CTATTCAAGCACACGGATTTGGAGTCAAACTTTCAAATAAATTTTACCTGTCTAAAACCTAATGGTGAACCGGCACGATTATCATTGATCGATATTTGTCAGGAGTTTCTGAAGTTCCGCAAGCAGGTTGTCACACGTCGCCTTGAGTATGAGCTCGCTCTTCTCGAAAAACGACTGCATATTCTTGCTGCGTTTGCCGTAGTTTTTGCTGATCTCGATAAAGCTTTAAAACTAATTCGCTCTTCCAAATCGAGAAAAGAAGCTCACGAGAAAATCCAAAAACATTTCAAACTCGATGATGAACAAACCAGTGCTATCCTCGAATTTCCACTCTATCGTTTGGTAGCCATGGAAATGGACAAAATCATCGCCGAGCAACAAGAAAAATTAAAAGAGAAAAAGAGAATCGAATCCATCCTTAAATCGCCGAAAAAGATTTCAGACGAAGTTCGTAAAGAGCTTGAGGAGATAGATAAAAAGTATGGGGATAAGAGAAAAAGCAAATTCGGTGCCAGTGAAAACATAGAGTTCAATGCCGAAGACTTTATTGAACATGAAGATGTCAATATTGTCATTAGCCAGAACGGATGGATACGTAAGTTAAAAACACTGAACGATCCATCAACTCTGAAATTCAAGGAAAATGACCAACTATTAAGCACAACTCCCTGTAATACAAAAGACCTGCTAGGAATATTTACTTCTTTTGGAGTTGTTTATGTGACTAAAGTTTACAATCTGCCACACACAAGAAGTGGATTCGGCGAGCCCATACAAAGCCTTTTTAAATTTTCCGATGGAGAAAAAGTAATTGGCATGATCCGTTTACCAGCAACTCCTGAAGAAGGGAAACAAAAATCCGGCCAAAGCTCTCTAGGTTTCGATGATGGAGAAGAATATATGGTTGCCAGTGCCAATGGATTCGGTTTTCGCTTCCCGATCTCTAACTTAGGTGAGACCACACGATCAGGAAGAAAAATCATGAGTCTGAAAAACGAGGATCGAATGATCGGATTTGCTCCCGTCACCCACGATCATGTATTTCTTGCCACCGCAATTGGGAAAGCCGTAGTTATCGCTACCGAACAGGTTACGCAATTAACCGGGTCTGGAAAAGGTGTCATATTAATGAAACCGGGAGATAGCCAATTGGTCGGCTTCAAGTTTGTCAAGCTTAAGGGCAAGGTCAGTCTTGTTTTCGACTCAGGTAAAGACAAAGATATCACCGTTAAAAGTGTCCGCCTATGTAATCGAGGCAGTCAAGGTGTCATTGTTTCTAAACGCAAAACAATTATAAAAATTACTTAATCCAAAATGACGAATTATAGTTCAAAAGATATTCAAGTCCTGGAAGGACTGGACCCCGTACGTAAAAGGCCGGGGATGTATATTGGTTCAACTTCATCCACCGGACTACATCATCTATTATGGGAAATCCTCGACAACAGTGTTGACGAAGCTCTCAATGGCCATTGCGATAATATTGAAATCACTCTGGACTCTGATCAGGGTGTTACCATTAAAGATAATGGCCGAGGGGTACCAGTAGACCTTTATAGAAAAACAAAAAAAAGCGCCATGGAGATACTTTTCACCACTCTCCATTCAGGTGGCAAGTTTGGACAAGGAAATTACAAAGTATCAGGTGGGCTGCATGGGGTCGGCATGGCTGTGGTGTGCGCCCTTTCAGAAACTATGACAGCCACTTCCCGGCGAGATGGGTTCGAATGGACTCAATCCTATGCACAGGGAAAACCACTAACCAAGCTTAAAAAGGAAAAACCCGCACGACTTTATGGAACCACTGTTTATTTCAAGGCCGATCCTGCAATATTCCCTAAAATTGAATTCAGCCCAAAATTAATTATGGAACGGGCTGAATCAAAAGCCTTTCTCAATAAAGGATTAAAAATAACCTTCACTGAGAACAAAAATGTCCATACCTATCATTATCCAGATGGTATCCGGGACTATATAAAAAAGATCGTGGGTCAAAAGTCTACTTTAATGGAAAGCCCTATTTATGTTGAGAAGGAAGATAACTTATTAAAACTGGAAACCGCTTTCTTATGGACTCCAAACA